>JBCCDR010000111.1:0-7844 GCA_039030675.1 Pseudomonadota bacterium
CAACTCTTCGGATGTGCTCGAGGTCCTCGCCGAGCTGATGCTGGCGCGGGGCACGCCGTCGCACATCCGCTCCGACAACGGGCCTCACACTCCGTGCGCGTCGCTGCGCGACGTCGCAACGAACAGCGGGTTGAAGAGTTCAACTTGAAGGAAATGTACCGTTCGCCAAACGGCACGATCCGCAACATTTTGGGCGGCGTCGTCTTCCGCGCACCGATCGTTATTTCGAACGTTCCCCGCCTTGTCCCTGGCTGGACAGACCCCATCGTGATCGGTCGCCATGCTTTTGGTGACCAGTATCGCGCGACGGACTTTGTTGTCCCGGGCAATGGTAAAATGACCATCAAGTGGGAAGCAGCCGATGGATCTGAGACCATTGAGCGCGAAGTCTTTGACTTCCCAGCCGGCGGCATCGCCATGGCCATGTATAACCTGGACGAATCCATCCGCGATTTTGCCCGCGCCTCAATGAATTACGGCCTCAACCTCGGCTGGCCGGTCTATCTCTCCACCAAGAACACCATCATGAAAGCCTATGACGGCCGCTTTAAAGACCTGTTCCAAGAGGTGTTTGAGACAGAGTTTGAAGACAAATTCAAAGACGCTGGCATCACCTATGAGCACCGGCTCATTGATGACATGGTCGCTTGCGCGCTGAAATGGTCTGGCAAGTTCGTGTGGGCCTGCAAAAACTATGATGGCGACGTCCAGTCAGACACCGTCGCGCAAGGCTTTGGCTCTCTGGGCCTCATGACCTCACAGCTGATGACGCCAGACGGGCAAACCGTTGAGTGTGAAGCTGCTCACGGTACAGTCACACGTCACTACCGCCAGCACCAGCAAGGCAAAGAAACGTCAACCAATCCCATTGCCTCCATCTTTGCATGGAGCGGCGGGCTCAAGCACCGCGGCCGCATGGATGGCACGCAAGACGTCGTCGACTTTGCTGAGAAGCTGGAGCAGGTCTGCGTTCAAACCGTCGAGCAAGGGCATATGACGAAGGATTTGGCGTTGCTCATCGGGCCGGAACAAGACTGGCTGACGACCCAAGGCTTCTTTAACAAAATCGTTGAGAACCTCGACAAAGCCATGTCGTAGCGCTTCGCTGAGACCACAAAAAAAGGACGGAACCTGGCAGAGGCTCCGTCCTTTTTTATTTTTAAAAAGCTGCGCGCTTATTCGTAGGTCGCGCCGCCTTCTTCGGTTTCTGTCATAGCGACCAGCTCGATGCTGCCGTCATCTGTGACGGCCAAATCGGTCAGAGAGACTTGCTTTTCACTGCCATCCATCATCGCGATGACGGCGAGATTATCTTCTTCAGACACTTCTGTGATGGTGCCGATGGCTTGACCGCCTTGAAGAACAATCCGTCCGGCTTGCTCAGATGTCACACCCGTCGGCGCAGCGGCGACCTCAATGGGCGTGCTTGTGCTGGCAAATGCGGGAGATACGGCGAAGAGTGAAATTGCTGCAACGCTTGCAAAAAGTGTTTTAACCATGGGGACTTCCTTTCCTTATCGTCTGTGCCAGAGCGCGCTTATAGAAAGACAAACGCGCTTCTGACGCTCATGACGCGGGGTGTTTGGCCCTCGTGTCAGGATTAACAGTGACGCTTTGCAGCGCCCTTGCCCAACATCCAAAATGAGACGAAACCGTAACCGAATGTCCTCGGATGTGACTTCTTTTTCCTGCCGCATTTGGGGCTGCTTTTAGCCCTCATTCTTCCGGCGCGTTTTGTGCCTTTAAATACGCAGCGAGTGTCTCCAGCTCGCTGCGCATCTCAGCCAGCAGAGTTTTGGCCGTGTCTGCTTGCGCAGATATGTGGAGCGCTTCAGCCTGCGCACATAAATCTGCAAGGCGTTGCATGCCAATGCCGGCAGCGGCGCCTTTAAAGCGGTGCGCCATGTCACTCCAATTGCCAGCGGCGATGCTGTCTTCAAGCGATTTGATATGCGTTTCGGCATTGCCCAGAAAGCTGCCCAGCAACTCTCGCTCAAGCATCAAATCCCCGCCGGTAAAGGTCGCGAGATGGGCACGGTCAAAAGGAAGCGGTGTCACAGGACGGCAGTTCCGCCAGGGCGCGCTGAGTGTGCTATTTCTGTGACTTTGGAAAACACTGCTTGTTTTTCAAGCATTTGAACGTTGCTCTTGCGGCTTGTCGGCTTGTCCGACTTCTTCTTCTCTGCCATGGTGCCTCTCACCAGAGGGTTAAACCACGCTCAAAAAAAGTCGGTCGACATGGAAGGCAATCTCTCCCTTAAAGACGCCCGCGCAGCGGCCAGCGATGCGGATGATGCAGCCGCAGACACAGATGCCCTTGGCAGCGATACCGGCGCATGGTCCACATCCACCAAGCGCCGCAAACGGCTGTTGCGCATGGCGATTTTCGCTACAGGGTTATGGCTTGGCCTATTTGCCGCTGGCCTGATTTGGGCGCGTATGGCAGGTCAGTTGAGCGTCATCTCCCCTGCCCATGTGGCTGTTTTCATCACCGCTGCGGGCGTCCCGCTTTGCTTGATTTGGATTGTCTCCTTGGTCTTGCAGCGCGCTGACCCCCTGCTCGAACGCCGTCTGGCCATTGCCCGCACGCTCAATTCCACAATCGCGCCGGTTGACGCCGCCGAAGCCAAGCTCGACCGGATGCTCGAGCGCCTTCGCCGCGATATTGGCACGGTCGACCAAACCGTGTTGCTGGCCAGCGAACGCATCAGTGCGCTGGAAGACCGCTTTAAAGACCAGGTCTCAGAGCTGTTTTCGGCAACAACGGATGCCGAGGCTCGGTCCGCCTCCATTCGCGAGCAGCTCAAACGCGAACGCGAAAGCATGGAGGGTCTGACGGAACTGCTGGAAAGCCACCTGTCAGACATCCGCGCGACCATGGCCGACGCAACGGACACGACCATCCAAGCAGAGATGAAGAGCCGCGATGCCTTTTTAGGCGCCGCCGGCACGTTCGAAGAGCAATACAGCAAGCTCATGAAAGCCTCCGGCACCGCCGTTGATGGCATCAGCCAGGTGATGAACGGCCTTGCTGAACGCACAACCGCGCTCGATGCCGCCGCCCTGGCCGCCACACAAAAACTCGGCAAGGGCATTTCAGCGCTCAAGGCACATGAAGGCGATTACCGCGGCTTCATTGACCAGTTCAGCGCCGATTTCAAAGCATTCGACGCCACAATCGACGCGCGCCTTGTGTCTTTAGAAGCAGCGCAGGCGCGGCTGGACTCAAATGGCACGGAAGTCTCAACCACACTCAGCGACCTTGCCGCGCAAACGCATAAAAGCGTGGATGAAGCGCTCACGCAGGCGCAGGCCGCGTCAGCTGCGCTGGCCAAACACCAATATGAAGTCACGCAGACCTCCAGCGATATTCTTGAATCCCTCTCCCAGCAGCAAGCCACCAGCCGCGAAAGCTTGGACCTGTTTCAAGGCCAATTGGCAGACATGCGCACCGCCCTCGGCAGCTCCATTGAGGCGGCGATGCAAGCCCATGACACCGCTGGCGAGACTTTTGAGTCGGTGCTCGGCGCGCATGTTTTGTCCTGGCAAAAGGCGCTCAAGCAGTTCTCCACAATGCTCACGCATGACACAGAGCGCGCCGGCAGTATCGCGGCGAGCCGCTTGCTGAGAGCGGGAGAAAGTGTGGAACAGGCGCTTGGCGACATTCATGAAAAGACCAATGAAGCCGTGTCCAGCCAAGCGAGCGATATTCGGGCGTTGGCAGCGGATATGGATACGCAGCTCAATGCAGCGAGAGACGCTCTGGAAATGCAGCGCTCTGACTTGAAAACGCAGATGGATGAGATGACAGCCCAGCGCGCTGCCATCAGCGGCGTCGCGAAGGATTTAAGCAACGACATCCTCCACCTGCCCGACCGGCTGTCCTCAGAAGTGGCAGGCGTGAAACAATCCCTTGAGGCAGGCTATGCGCAGCTGAGCGAGAGCGCCATTCGCCTTGAGAAACAAGTGGAGGGCCTGAGCACACTCGACACGCTGTGGCAGCCGCAGATTGAGGCGCTGAGCGCGCAAACGGCTGAGATTGAAAAGACACAGCGCGCACAGATTGAGGACGTCGCGGCGCTGTCCAATACACTAGAAGAGCGCTGCCAGCGCAGCATCTCGGCCCTGCGCAGCGCGATTGCGGAACTCAATGAGGGGCAGAACGAAACGGCCCAGTCAGCAAAAGGACTAGAAGAGACCTTGGTCGCCCTACAACAGCGCGCGCAGTCCGTTCAAGAGGATATCGGCGCCAATGCCGCGCAGCTCACGTCCATTTCCGATGGTTTCAAGGCTGTACAATCGCTGGCCAGCGACATCAATCAATTTGATGCCAGCGCCTTGCAAAACCTGCCGGCGGAGCTGTCAGAGCGTTTGCAGGAGGTCAGCCAGGCCAGCGCTGCGCTTGAAGCAAAGGCCCAGGAAAGCAGCGCGGCTATCTTGGCCACATATGAAAAGACCATCGCGCAAGCGGGCACCTTTACCCAAACCCTGTCAGACAATGTGAGCGACACATTGCGCTGGATTACTCAGGATGCAGATAGGGCCGTTGACCTGGCCAGGATGAAATGGGCCTCCCTCAGCGAAGACAGACAAAGCGCCGCACTGGCATCCGTTGAGACGTTTTCCGCAAGCGTTGTCGAAGCCATTCAGTCCCACAGCAGCACAATCACACAAAAGCTGCAGCAGCTGGATAGCGCCACACAGGAAAGCTTGCAGCGCCTTGCCTCTGAAACGGTCAGCCAAGTCAAAGACAGTGAAGAAACGCTGCGCCGGGTACGCGCACTCACCAAGCGGATTAATGAAGACAAGCAATCAGACCTGATCAAGTCCTCCAGCCTCATCATTGATGCGCTCAATTCAAGCGCTATCGACATCAGCAAGGCTATGAGCGCAGACCTCACAGATGCGGAATGGAACCGCTATCTCGAAGGCGATAAGTCCCTCTTCACCCGGCGAACCGTTGACTTGATTTCAAAGCAAGACCGTGAAGCGATCGCCAAGAAGCTCGACCGAGACAATGAGCTCAAACAAGCAGCCCGGCACTATCTGAAAGACTTTGAGCTGCTGATGTCGCGGGCCATGGCGGGCGGAGAACCCACATCGCTGTCTGTCACGCTCATATCAAGCGATATGGGCAAGCTTTATGTCACGCTGTCCCAGGCTATGCGCCGGATAAACTAAGATTAGGCGGCTTTGCGCGCGCCTGAATGGCCAATCTTCCGCATCAAGAAATCAAGGCTATCGACGTCTTGCGTTTCGCCTAATTTGGTGAGGACACGGTCGAGCATAACAGAGCGGAAATGCTCACGGTCATCTCGGCTATCGAGCTTGAGGTCTTTCGATAGATCCAGCGCGACCAGCGCGATCTCGAACATCTTTTTATCGACACCGAGCTTGATAAACAAACGCTCCAAGCCTTTGGTGCCCTTCTCATGGATGAGGCGATAGACGTTGCTGACGGGTATGCCGGCCAGCCGCGCCAGGCCCGTTTCAAAGAAGACCATGTCCCCCATACACAGCGCGCGGACCACAAGTGTGTGCGTGAGGCGACCGCTTTTGTGCAGCTGGTCAACAAGGGCATGAATATCAGGCGCGTCATGAGACCCATCAAGCAAGCTGACTGTTGCCTTCTCGCGCGCTTCAACGCCGACGGCCTTCGCCGTCTTCTTATTCAGCCCGCTCGCTTTCTCCAAGTGCGACTGCATCTTCGCAGACACCAACGTTACCAGTCGCTCTGCGATGGGAAGCGGCAGGGCGTTGCGTTCTGCCATAGAGGTTGCGATAGGCTTCACATGGCCGAAGGAATCCAGGACCTTCGACATGGTCGCTTCCGACAGCTGCGCGCCAGAATTTGAGACCAGTGTTGCCACAACAGCTTCGTTGTTTGTCTCAACAAGAGCATCAGACACCGCTTCAGAGACAGAGGATCTACGCGCGACGGCGATCTGATGATCCTGACCTTGCGAGCGGATGATTTCAATGAGGTCTTCGTCCGTGAGGACGGTCGTCATTTCAAGGAAGGGGACGGCAACTTCAGCCACGTCGGTTGCCATTTTCATCGCCACATCGCGGGGCACATCTGGACTGTCTTTGAGCGCGTCCATCATGGCATGGCGCACCCGCACTTCCACATCGCGGGCCATAGCGCGGAAAATATCCTCTGCAAGCGCGCGCTCAGATGGCGAGAGGGACCCACCTGCAAAGCTGGCGCTCACCTTGCCAATCATCTCAGCGCGGACGCGCGGATCGGTCTTTGCGTTGGCCAGTTGGGCGACGTCTGCTGCGGATAAATCTGCTGCCATAAAGCTGGTTTCCATACGCAAAAGCTCGCAAACACCGAGCCGTAAAATAACCCCTTAAAGGTGCCGGCATCTCCTTAATGAACCATAAATCTGCAGGGGCAGCCTTGTGCGCTGCAAAACAAGCCGCTAACGTTTTCAAGCTGTGTCGCATATCCCCTAAGAAGCTATATTTTTCAAAGGGTTCGGGGGCGAAAGCGCAGGGTCAGCGCGCGTAATTCAAGGGGCAATAGGTGCAATTGAAGCTAAATTTTAGACGAGTGATCACGACTTTGGCCTGCCTTTGGGGGCTTTGCGCAGGGGCCAGTCACGCACATGTCCCTCAGCTGACGCCACCAAGTTGTCCAAGCCCAACGCTCTCAGAGAAGATTGATGCTGCCATCTCCCCAGGCACCGATTTTATCTCAGGATGGGTTTTTGCGCAGATCCCCATCATCGGAGCGGATAAAGAGGCAAAGGCTGTCCTTCGAATCGATGACGCCAAGCTGCGTGACGGTGATACGCTCTCCATAGACGTCGGTGGCAGCGCGCTGGCGCTGGAAGTCGACACGAACGGCCTGGTCTGCTCAGGCGCGAGCGCGGCCACACCATCGGCCTTAGCCCCGGCCCAGCTGGCGGAGACCTTGGTCGAAACTTTGCCTGAAGCTGTCCGTGTTTCACAAGATGGCCAAGAGATTGTGATAACCGCGCCAACGGAGTTGTCACCGTCTCTGTCGGTCTCAGGCGCAGCTATCAACTCAACTGGGTTCTCAGATGGCTCGGCGGGCATTCCCTTCATCGTCATCTGGCTGCTGACAGGCGCGGCGTTTTTCACGGTGAAGATGGGCTTTGTGAATATTCGCGGCCTCAAACAGTCGCTGCGCATCGTGCGGGGGACCTATGACAACCCCAATGACCCTGGCGAGGTCACGCACTTCCAAGCGCTCACCGCTGCCCTGTCTGGCACGGTTGGCCTGGGCAATATTGCCGGCGTCGCCGCTGCTGTGTCCTTAGGCGGGCCAGGCGCAACCTTTTGGATGATATTGGCCGGCCTGCTCGGCATGTCGTCAAAATTCACGGAATGTACGCTTGGCGTCTTCTACCGCCAGATCAGCACGCAAGGCGTCGTCTCCGGCGGGCCCATGTATTATTTGCGCACTGGCCTGGCAGAAAAGGGCCAAGCAGCTCTAGGCAAGTTTCTCGCTGGCTTTTTTGCCGTGCTATGCATTGGCGGCGCCTTTGGTGCGGGCAATATGTTCCAAGTCAATCAAAGCGCGGAACAGGTGCTTGCGACGCTCGTGCCGCTCACGGGCGGAGACAGCAGCCCCTTGGCCGGCAGCCCGTGGATTGTTGGCTTGCTCTATGCGTTCTTTGTGGGCTTGGTCATCATTGGCGGCATTCGCTCCATCACCAAGGTAACGGCCAAGCTGGTGCCGCTCATGGCGTTCATTTATCTCTCTGGCGCGCTCACGGTGATTGGGCTCAACATCACGGCCATACCCGGCGCGTTCGCTCAAATCGTGGTCGGTGCCTTCACGCCCGGCGGCGTCACAGGCGGCATTATCG
>JBCCDR010000112.1:0-7837 GCA_039030675.1 Pseudomonadota bacterium
ATACTCCGCGCCCAACCCTGCCGGTGAGCTTGACGGGCAGTCAGGCTAAAATTTCCTTGGTTATCCCGCCAGCTCAGGGGCGTGAGCATATGGGCGATGATCCGTTTTTCTCCGCTTTGATCGGCGGCATTACGGCGGCCGCCCGGGCAAGCCAATGCGATGTCATGCTTAATCATTCGGTTCCGCGCGATGTGGGTGATCTTCAAAACATCATGTCGGGGCTCGGCGTTGATGGCGCGTTGTTTTTAGGCCAGAGCGATCTGCATGAAGGGCTGAATGCCGTCGCCAGCCAAGGCCACCGCTTTGTGGTCTGGGGCGCTGAATTGCCGGGCCAGCTCTATTGCTGTGTGGGCAGTTATAATGTGCGGGGCGGCCGGCGCGCGACTGAGCATCTGCTGCGTCTGGGCCGGAAAAACATTGTGTTCCTCGGCGATACGGACGAACCGGAAATCCGCCAGCGCTTTGATGGCTATAGATACGCCTTGGATGACGCTGGCGTTCTTTATCGCGGCGACCTGGTGTTCACGGTGCCTTTTGAGATTGAATCCTCCCAAAGCACGTTGGATCAACTGCTCAGCCAAGGCGTCGATTTTGATGGCGTCTTTGCTGCCAGCGATTTAGCCGCAATTGGCGCGATCCGGGCGCTGCAACGCGCCGGCCGCCGCGTGCCTGAGGACGTTTCGGTCATCGGCTATGATGATTTAGCGCTAGGACGCTACGTCACGCCGACCTTGTCCACCATCCGGCAAGACTTGCAGGCGGCAGGGCGCTTGATGGTGGCGAAATTGCTCAGCGCGCATGACACACGCGAAGCGCTGTCAGAGCGCTTGGAGCCGGAGCTGATAGTGCGCGAAAGCTGCGGTAGCTAGCCCTGAATCCGCCGCAGTAGCAGGCCGATATCGGCATCTAGCTCGGCATCTTCCTTGCGCATGCTGTCGATCTTGCGGATGGCATACATGACAGTCGTATGATCCCGTCCGTCAAACGCTCTGGCGATTTCCGGCAGGGATTTTGTGGTGACTTGCTTGCACAGATACATCGCCACTTGGCGCGGGCGCACAATTTTCTGCGTGCGGCGCCGCGACAGCAGGTCTGTGCGTTTCAGCCCATAATGGTCAGCCGTTACCGTTTGAATCTCACGCATGGTGGTCCGGCGAGAGGCACCGCGCAACATGTCTTGGAGGAGGTCACGCACCAAATCGATGGTCACGTCTTGGTGCGAAATATCCACATGGGCGTTGATTTTTAAGAGCGCGCCTTCCAGCTCGCGCACGCTGGTCGTCAGGTTGCGCGCGAGATAGGCAAGCACCTCTTCGCTGGCATCGAGCTTTGGATATTGTTTTGCCTTGGCCAGCAAAATCGACAGCCGCAGCTCATAGTCCATGGGGTGCACATCAACCACCAGACCGCAGCTCAGGCGCGAGCGGATGCGTTCTTCCAGGTCAATATCTCCAGGCGGACGGTCGCCGGAGAAGACCATTTGGCGGCCCTCATCTATGAGATAATTAAAGGTGTGGAAGAATTCTTCCTGCGATGAATCTTTGCCCGCAATGAATTGAATATCGTCAATCATCAGCAGGTCCGCTGACCGCAGCGTCTTCTTGAAATCTGCAATCTTGCCGGACTGAATGGAGGTGACGAACGCGTGCACAAAGCGCTCTGCTGACAAATAGACGACCCGCGCATCAGGACGGTTTTGCCGCACATCCCAGGCAATGGCCTGCATCAAATGGGTTTTGCCAAGGCCCACACCGCCATGGATAAACAGCGGGTTGAATTCGGTGGGAAAACTCTCAGACACGCGCTTAGCTGCTGCGTGGCAAAATTGGTTTGGGCGGCCCACCATGAAGTTGTCGAAGACGTAGCGTGGGTCGAGCGGGCTAGAGATTTGGTCCCGCGGCGGCGGAAACGTCTCGCGCGCAATCGGACGTTTGGGCGATGACTGACTGCGCAGCACCAAACGCACATCATGCACGCCGGTAATATTGCTAATCACGCAGCGCCGGATAGACGGCAGCAGGTTCGCGCGGATGTAGTTGATGTGAAGCGCGTTGGGCAGCGCGATTTCTAAGGTTTGGCCGGTGAGGTGTTTGGGCTCCATAAAGGACAGCCACGCCTCATATGTTTTCTCCCCATGTTTCGCTTTGAGCTGCGTAAGTGAATTCTCCCATGCCTGCGCATCTATTTTTGTGTCTGTTACAGCGCGGTCCATACCGGTCTTGTTTCCTTCTTCCCTTTATCCAGCCAGTGCTGGAGACCCAACAACAAGGCTCCCCTGACGGAGCCCAACCCCAAATTCTAGTTCTGCTGCCACGGCAGCTGCGACGCCTTCCACCCATTGGTCGCGCCGCGGTGGCCATCCGGGCCCACATCGCCCTCAAAGCCGCCGGCAATATTATAGGCCTTGCTGTAGCCCGCCGCTGTGAGCGCAGCCGCCGCTGCTGCAGAGCGCGCGCCAGACCGGCAGAGGCAAAACACGGCTTGGTCCACCCCAACCTGGCCGCTTACATCCGCCACAAACTGCGTGTTCACGGCCATGGACGGATAGGATTGCCATTCCACAAGCAACGGGCGCTTGCCCGCGCTTGAGAGGTCGGTGATGCCGACAAACGTCCACTCTGCCGCTGTGCGCACATCGATGAGCACGCTGTCTGCGACGGATTGGAGCATCTCCCAACTCTCGAGAGCTGACACATCACCCGCATACTGCATGACACCGATTCTCCAAAACCCAAGTAGTTTTCAAGCAACAGTTTTACGCATCGACAACAGCACAAGTTGCCAACCAATAGTCTATAACTAAATAAGACGGTCCGCCTCGGGAATACTTAAGGCAAATGCGTGATTTTGTTTGGGTTCGGACTAAAACGGCACGTAAAACGTGCAGTATTCAATCAGAAATCTCTGCATTTGTTTAAGGTCTTTTGTGGTCGCCTCTTGATGGTGGCAACATAGCAGCAAGGCCGCCCAAGGCAACGTAATAAAACCGTCTCAAACGCAATCTTTGGGCTTGACGGTACCCCGTCTGAGACCATCGAATCAGGCCAAATCTCTGACTTAAAACGACTCTTTTTATGACAGCGCCGCGAAAATTTTTTTCCCTAGAATATATAAAAAAATGCGGCTGCCTGAGGGGAGCCGCATTCGATCATTTTCTGCCTTTACACGCGCTGAGAATCACCCCTTTGCGTGTGTTTATACACTCGTGTCTAGCTGAGCGCCTTTACGCTTGCATTGAGACGGGAAAATTTCCGTGCGGCTGTGTTCTTGGGCACAATCCCTTTTGCCGCTGCGCGGGCCAGTTCGGGCTGCACATCTTTCAGCGCCGCTTTCGCGCCGTCGGTGTCACCGCTTTCCACTGCCTTCTCAACTTTGCGAATGAATGTGCGCAGGCGCGAGCGGCGCGCCATGTTGATGTCGGTCCGGCGGTTGTTGCGGCGGATGCGTTTGCGCGCCTGGGGTGAATTTGCCATCTATCGTCTATCCTATGCTTCTAATCCGTTGAGACTACTTGCAGTTGCGCCTATGCAGCGCGCTGCCACCACTCACAGATTAAGTGTTTCTCATCTGCTGAGCTCTGCGCGTTCATGCGCAGGCGAACCTAAGCGGCGCTCTATAGGCCCGTTGATCGCTGGGGTCAACCGTTCTGGCGGTTTGGCTGGAACGCTTTATTGGTCTTTAAAATCAGCGTGCCGCTTTTCGACAAACGCGGCCATGCCTTCCTTCTGGTCTTCCGTGCCAAAGAGGGCGTGGAAAGCGCGGCGCTCAAAGAGAACGCCTTCGCGCAGGGACACCTCCTGGCTCCTGTCCACAGCTTCGATCGCCAAATACACAGATGGGCGGGACAGGTTCGCGATTGTTTTGGCGATCTTGATGGTCTCATCGAGCAGATCATCGGCGGGGAAAACGCGGCTGACGAGCCCAGACGCGAGCGCCTCGGCGGCATCCATGTTGCGTCCCGTCAGGATCATATCCATGGCTTTGTATTTGCCAATCGCCCGCGCGAGCCGCTGCGAGCCGCCAGCGCCGGGTATGACGCCGAGCTTGATTTCCGGCTGGCCGAATTTAGCTGTGTCGCCAGCAAAAATCATATCGCACATCATGGCGACTTCGCAGCCACCGCCCAGCGCATAGCCATTCACCGCGGCGATAATGGGTTTGCGGCAGCGGCTTGCCTCCTCCCAATTGACGGTGATGTAATCGCCGACCAACACCTCAGCGAAGTTTTTCTCCGCCAGCTCTTTAATGTCCGCGCCCGCGGCAAATGCTTTTTCAGAGCCGGTGAGAACGATGCATCCAATATCATCGTCGGCTTCTAAGCTTCTCAGCGCTGCGGTCAGATCTTCCATGAGCTGCCAAGACAGCGCATTGAGCGCCTCTGGGCGGTTAAGCGTTACAATTCCAACATTGTCGTCCCGGTCCAGCAGAACGGTTTCATAAGCCATGGGGCGTTGCTTCCTTTACAAGTTCGCACCTGCAACACGAAGGCGCACCCTATTGGCCAAATTGCATTTGTAAACCCGTTTGTGCGCCCAAAGGGCTATCAGCGTTGGCAGGTCCCGCAGTAAAATGTCGAGCGCCCGCTTTGGACGATGCGCTTGACGATCGCCGTGCAGCCAGGTGTTTTGCAGGGCGCGCCCTCACGGCCATAGACTTGAAAATCATGCTGAAAATAGCCCAATTGGCCGTCCACATGCGCATAGTCCCGCAGGGTTGAGCCACCTGCTTGGATGGCCTTCTGTAGCACCGATTTTATGGCAGGGACCAGGCGCTCAGCGCGCTTGCCAGGGATGGTTCTCGCCAGGCGGCGCGGCGATATGCCGGCCATAAACAGCGCTTCACACACATAGATGTTGCCGAGTCCCGCCACCACGCGCTGGTCCAGCAAGGCCGCTTTGATGGGGCTGGCTTTGTCTTTCAAAGCGGCTGACAGCGTGCCCGCGGTGAAGGCATCGTCCAGCGGTTCGGGCCCTAAGATTTTGATGAACCGATTGGCCCCCAAGTTAGCTGTGGGGCAGGCATCTAAGAAGCCAAAGCGCCGTGGATCGTTAAAAGCGACACTCACGCCATCGTCGCAGCTGAAGAATACATGGTCATGCGGGCCCAGCGCATCCTCAGCGCCCGAGCGCGGCGCTTCAATGCGCATGCGCCCTGACATGCCGAGATGAAAAATCAGGCTATGGTCGTTGGAGAGGTGAATGAGGCCGTATTTTGCCCGGCGCTTGATCGCGACGATGCGCTGGCCGGTCACAATCTGCCGCAAATCAGGTGGGAAAGGGAAGCGCATGTCAGCGCGCCGGGTTTGAAAGGACGTCACGCGTTTGCCTGTTATGGCCGCATCGAGGCCGCGGCAAACTGTTTCGACTTCTGGCAATTCTGGCATAACCAGCCTATTTAGGAGCTGGCGGTTAGAAACGCCAGGTGAAGCTGCGCGGGCAGCCCCAAATGACAAGGACTATCCATGACGCAGACCACAAGTTTCGGCTTTCAAGACGTGCCCACCGGCGACAAAGAAGCCATGGTTGGCCAGGTTTTCTCCTCCGTCGCACGCGATTATGACCGCATGAATGACGCCATGAGCCTTGGCATCCACCGGCTTTGGAAGAACAGTTTTGTCAAACAGCTCAATCCCCGCCACGGCGAAGCCTTTTTAGATGTGGCGGGCGGCACGGGCGATATTGCCTTTCGCATCCAAGACAAGCTCGGCAAGCGCGGCGCCCAGGGCGATATCACCGTCTTGGACATCAATGGCGACATGCTGGCGGAAGGCCGCCGCCGCGCTGAGGACCAAGACCGCAGCGACTTGATTTGGCTGGAAGGCAATGCGCAAGACTTAAAGCTGCCAGACAACCACTTCGATTGTTATTCAATCGCCTTCGGCATTCGCAACGTCACCGATGTTTCCGCTGCTTTGGCAGAGGCGTTCCGCACATTAAAGCGCGGCGGGCGGTTCTTCTGTTTAGAGTTTACATCGCCCGTGCTGCCCGCGCTGGAGCCTCTCTACAAGGCCTATTCCTTTAACGTGATTCCATGGCTGGGCGGGCGCATCGCTGGCGATCGCGACTCCTATCAGTATCTCGTCGAATCCATTCGCAAGTTCCCCAGCAAAGACGCTTTTGCGCAGATGATGCGCGGCGCTGGGTTCGCCAATGTGCGCTATAGCACGCTGTCGGCCGGCATCGTCGCCATCCACAGCGGGTGGAAAGTTTAGGCCGTAAACTCACACATGCAGATGCTCGTGACGCTACAAAAAATCAAGCCTGGTAAGGAGTTAGGAGTGGAGCGATGCCGTAGCATCGTGACCGACGAAGCGACGCTGTCCAGGCTTGATTTTTTGCGCGCCGCCAAGCGGTGGCTGTGAGGGGCTTTTTGGATACGTCGAGGCCTTTCACCGGGCAATGAGCCCGCTTTCAAGACCTCTCCTGCCCAAAAAGCCCCTCACAGCCATCCCGAGCGTCTGCATGTGTGAGTTTACGGCCTAGTTTTTTAAGGCTTGCGCGGTTAGGTTCGCCGCCATGAGCGTATCAAACAAATCCATCCTCTTGGTGATTGGCGGCGGCATTGCCGCTTACAAAGCCTTAGAGCTCATCCGCCGCTTGCGCGAGAAGGGCGCGCGCGTGCGCTGCGTGCTCACCCAGGGCGGGGCGGAGTTCATCACGCCGCTCTCAGTGGCTGCGCTTAGCGAGGAGCAGGTCTTCACCAGCCTGTTTGACCTTAAAGATGAAACAGAGATGGGCCATATCCGCTTGTCCCGCGAGGCTGATGTGGTGCTGGTCGTGCCGGCCACGGCGGACCTAATGGCCAAAGCCGCCGCTGGTCTTGCTGGCGACTTGGCAACCACCGTGCTGCTGGCGACAGACAAACCTGCCTTGATGGCCCCGTCCATGAACACCCGCATGTGGGAGCATGCCGCCACACAGCGCAATCTCGCCCAGCTGCGCAGCGATGGCGTCCAGTTCATTATGCCCGCTGAAGGCGCGCTGGCCTGCGGTGAGGTGGGGACAGGACGCCTGGCGGATGTGCCCGACATTATTTCCGCTTTAGAAGCGTTCTTTGGCGCAGAGGCGAGCCCGCTTGAAGGCAAGCACGCCTTGGTTACGGCCGGCCCCACACACGAGGCGATTGACCCGGTGCGCTACATCGCCAACCGCTCCTCAGGCAAGCAGGGCTATGCCATCGCCAGCGCCTTAGCTGCCCTCGGTGCCCGCACCACGCTGGTGTCAGGCCCCACCCAGCTGCCTGACCCTTTGGGCGTGAAAACGCTGCGCGTTGATAGCGCGCGCGATATGCTTGCGGCCTGCGAAACCGCCTTGCCAGCCGATGTCGCCGTCTGTGTCGCTGCCGTGGCGGATTGGCGCGCCGCGGATGTGTTTGACCAGAAGAAGAAAAAGGACGGCGGCGCGCTGGCGCCGTTAGCGCTGGTGGAAAATCCCGACATCCTCGCTCGCCTGTCAAAGCCCGGCAATGACCGTCCCAGCTTGGTCGTGGGCTTCGCTGCTGAAACCGAAGCGGTGCCTGAGCATGCGAAAGCCAAGCTGGCGCGCAAGGGATGTGATTGGATTGTTGCCAATGATGTCTCCCAAGCCGGCGATGTCATGGGCGGTGATGAGAACGAAGTGCACGTGATTAGCGCCGATGCCCATGAACGCTGGCCGCGCATGGCAAAAGACCAAGTGGCTGGAAAACTCGCTGAGAAGATTGCCGAGGCGCTCGTCAGCGCATGAGCGTTCGCATCGCCCTTCAAAAAGTCGGCGATGGCCATTCACTGGAGGTGCCCGCCTACCAAACGCCGCTGAGTGCAGGCATGGATCTGATGGCCGCGCTGGGCGAGCGCATC
>JBCCDR010000113.1:0-7825 GCA_039030675.1 Pseudomonadota bacterium
GATGCGCTCACGGGCATCTGCATGGAATTTTACGTCTTTTGCAGACATGTCTTTTCCCTCTCAGGTAAGTTTGCGAATTGGATATAAAAAAACCGCTTAGGCTGCTGCAGCCGCTGCGGTTGCGTCGAGAATGCCGAGGATGTCGGATTCTTTCATGATGATCAGCTCTTCACCGTCGAGCTTGACTTCTGTGCCGGACCATTTGCCAAACAGAATGGTGTCGCCTGCTTTGACTTCCAGCGGGGTGATTTCGCCAGCGTCGTTGCGCGCGCCAGACCCAACAGCGACCACTTCGCCTTCTTGCGGCTTTTCTTTGGCAGTGTCAGGAATGATGATGCCGCCAGCAGTTTTTTCTTCACTGTCGAGACGGCGAACCAATACACGGTCGTGCAGTGGACGAAAGCCCATAACATTTCTCCTTTGTTATCACGCGTGTTAGCCAGTGCCTCGACCACGTGATGAAACGAACCTGGTTGCATTAGCACTCACTCACGGCGAGTGCTAACGACGCTCGACATATGGGGGATAGGCAATGCGAGTCAACACCTGTGAGGGCGCAAAAAAGCGGGCATCTTTCGCTTTTTTGTCATTTGCTTGCCCAAATGCGTGGCTAGACGATCATTTGGCGTTAATATCAAATGTCTATTGAGCAGCGGTTGCTTTGATTTATTGGCAGGAGCAGGCCTTATGGCACGCATGTACCCAATCCTCTCACTCGCGCTTGCAGCGCTTTTGATCGCAGCGCCCGGTCATGCTGCGCCGGATGAGGAGACCAAGCGGCCTATCGATTATTTCGATAAGGTCGAGATTGATATTCTAGCCTCTAAAATCAAAGCCATCGGCGAGAAGGCTGGGTCAGCCAAATTGCCGGCTGATTCCGTAAAGGCGCGCTTTGTTTTGTTCATTCCTAAAGTCAAAGAAGACGCGGAGGGCTTTTGGGAAACGAACCTCATTCGCTTTGCCTCCATGTCGGTGAAAGCGGGCGAATACAGCTGGCCGCTGTCTGGTGTCTCGGCTTCCATTCAATTTATCGACAATCGCCCCATGCGCATGATCATCGGCCGGCGGCCAGGTGGCCGCGATGCGATTTTGCCTGGTAGTCAGGATTTCTCGCTGTTCTTGACCCGCGAAAATCGAAGCTCCAATGATTACAGCCTTGAGTTCTCAAGCTTCGCTTTTGGCCTGTTTGGCGAAAAGGGTGTCGAGTATGTGGCAGGGGAAGGCGATGCAACAATCCGTGTTGTCAGCACCCAGAAGGCCACGAAGAAAAAGCCGAAAGTGGACTTTGGATTCTCCATTGGTGATTACCGCCCTGATGAGTAAGCGCGCTTGGACTTCGGCTCTGCCTAGCCGTGTGCGCCGCGCGTTGTGGACGGCTGTTAGCGCTTTTGTAATGGCGTTGCCCGTTCAGGCGCAAAACTACCCGGCGCCGAGCGCCATTAGTTTTGTTCCCTTAGACTTGGCAGGCCATGTCGGCGGGCTCGAGCCCGTCCTGAGTGTCGAGCTCAGCGGCGTGACCAAGATTTATCCGCTGCGTATTCTGTCTCTCCATGGCGTGGTGAATGACACCATCAATGGCCAAAGCCTAGCCCTCACCTATTGCGGCCCGTGCGGAACAGTCGGTGCCTTTCGCACCAATGGCACATCTCTGCGGGCCAAACTCGATGAGGGCGGCGCAGCGATGCTGCTTGAAGGCCCGCGCGGCGCGCTGTGGTCACAAGCGGACGGTGAGGCTTTAGGCGCACGCCAATCTATGCTCAAAGCGCTGCCGTCGGCAGTGGTCTCGATGGCGCGCGCTCGCCAAGCAGCCCGCGCAGATGATGTAGTTTTGGTGCTGCAGGATACGCAGCGCTCGCGCATCCCAAGCCCAAAGACGCTTGCGCTCCCTGGGCAACGGGTTGCCACGCCAGGCAGTGAAGATGATGAGCAAGCCAATACCACCAAGGTGCTCGATGCGCGCAGCTGGTCGCTAGATGTCCTCTCGCCAGAGCGCCGGCTTGGGAACGAAGAACGCCTTATTCTGCTTGAAAAGCGCCAAGGCGCTCAGCAAGGGCCGCCAGCTCCTTAAAAACACCCCAAAAGGACATGATACTCTGGCAGCGTTGACGCAAAGGCAGTCTTTGACTTGCGCGCCGGCGGCGACGCTGGTTTAACCACCCACACAGACACCTCAGACAAAGAGCAAGCCATGCGGGCGATTTTCAAATTTTTCGGCAACCTGTTGATGTGGGTTTATGGCGTCTTAAAAGTGTCAGCCGTCCTCGTCTTCGGAACGATTGCCCTGGTCATTCTCTTTGCCGCTGTCACAGCCGGCACAAAAGAGAAAGACGCCTTTATCATTGCCGACGGCACGGCCCTGAGCATCGAAATCGAAGGTTTCGTGGTTGAGGAGATGCAGCCGACAAGCCCCGCCGCTGTGCTGGGTGTTGCAGGCACCATAGACGCGCAATCGCGCCTCCATGACATCACACGCGCGCTGCATAACGCTAAAGACGACGAGCGCATATCCGGCGTTGTGCTTAAACTGGACCGCATGTTTGGCGCCAGTCCAGCGGCCCTCAATGAGATTGGCAGCGCCATAAAGGCGTTTAAAGAGGCTGGCAAACCCGTGATTGCCTATGGGGATTTCTTCATCCAGCCCCAGTATTTCCTGGCCAGCTTTGCTGATGATATCTGGATGAACAGCTCCGGCTTTGTGAACATTTCAGGCTACAGCCTCTATCCCCTCTACTTTAAAGAAGCGCTGGATGAGTATGACGTGACGGTCAACGCGTTTCGTGCCGGGACGTTTAAGTCGTTCGTCGAACCCTACACACGCACCAACATGTCAGAAGCGGCCAAGGAAGCAAACCGGGCCTTCCTTGGAAGTCTATGGAAGAATTATCTCAGCACAGTCTCAGCCAATTTGTCTGATGAGGCACAGCTCTCAACATACGTCAATGCACCTCTGGAGGGTTTAAAGGCCGCACAAGGCGATGCAGCGCAATGGGCTGCCGATGCAGGTCTGGTCACGCAGCTGCAGCCACGCAGCGACGTGCGCGCCGCCTTGGCAGAGCGCTTTGGCGATGAGGCAGAAGCTGAAACCATCGACTACCGGCTTTACCTGCGCAACCTGCCCTCAGACCTGAAAAGCGGCCGCGATAGCGTCGCGGTGCTGTATGCCTCTGGGGAGATTTTAGATGGCGAGCAGCCAGCCGGCACCATCGGAGGCGATACATTGGCTGCCCGCATTCGCCGCGCTGCGGAGGCTGAGCGCATCAAAGCCATTGTGTTGCGCATTGATTCCCCAGGCGGCAGCGCCTTTGCCTCAGAAATCATTCGCCAAGAGCTGATTGCGGCGAAAGCCAAGGGTAAGAAAATTGTTGCCTCTTTCGGCGGCGCAGCAGCCTCCGGTGGCTATTGGATTGCCACAGCGGCCGATACGATCATCGCCCACCCGACGACCATTACAGGCTCCATCGGCGTGTTCCTAGTCGCACCGTCCTTTGAAAACACGCTGCAACGCTTTGGCGTGAATTCTGATGGGGTAAGCACCGCGCCTTTGGCAGACGCCTTCAGTTTCTCCCGCGGCATTAGCCCGCTTGGCAAAGACATGCTCCAACTGCAAGTCGAGCAATCCTATGGCCGCTTTTTAGGTCTTGTGGCCGAGGCGCGCGGCATGGATGTGGACGCGGTCGATGCGGTGGCGCAGGGCCGTGTATGGACTGGCGAGCAAGCACGCGAGCGTGGCCTGGTAGACGATTTCGGCGATTTAGAAACAGCCATCACGCGCGCCGCTGAGCTGGCTGGGCTTGAGGACTACAACACCATTATGCTGCGCGAACCGCCGACGCCGGTTGAGCTGATACTCGAACGCATACGGCCCTATTTAACGGTGCGCGGGGCCAAAACACCCACCGTCTTCTCGAAGGAACCTGCTGGCCTCATGGGGTCGCTGGCGACCATCAAAGCTGAGCTTGAAGACTTAGAAGACGGCTCTATCCAAGCTCGGTGCCTGGCATGCGCATCGCTCATGCATCGCTCTTACCGCTAGCAGCGGCGCGCTTCTTTGTCATGAGGCTGGGCTTTGCGTTTGCAGGGTCTTCAGGCCAGGGATGTTTTGGGTAACGCCCGCGCATGTCTTTGCGAACCTGTTGATAACTGCCAGCCCAAAACCCCGGCAAATCCTGCGTTGTTTGCAGTGGTCGTCCCGCTGGAGATAAGAGTTCAAGGCTTAATGGGACGCGTCCCTTCCCGACCATAGGGTGCTGTGACAGCCCAAAAAAACCCTGCAGCTTTCCAGCAACGCTTGGCGGCCCATCTGCCTGGTAGTTGATCGGGACATCATGGCCAGTCGGCAATGTGAAAACTGGCGGCGCTAAGGTCTCAATGGTGCGCTGCGCATCATAGGGGGTGAGGCCAACGACAGCTGCTTCCAGTGCCTTACCATCAATGGCCTGAAGCGATGAGACGGTTTCAAGCAACGGCTTCAGCCAAATCTGTGCGGTCTTCTTTAAGGCATCAAAGCTCATGTCAGGCAGGCCATGCTCCAGCGTTCGTGCAAAGGCTGCGCGCGCCTGGAACTGAATAAACCGTTTGGGCCAAGGCAGGTCTCGTAGGCCATCAGCCATGAGGCTGTCATGTAACGCTGCGGCCAAACGCGGGCCGGGCTTTAAGCGTTCACGCTGCTTTCCAAGCACAAGCGCGCGCAGCATTGTCTTGGTCGTGACGGAGACAAAGCCCGACGCGTCTTGGTCAACATCTTCATGCTGCTCACACAGATCGGAAAGCGCCGCCTGCACCTCTTCCTTCTTCAGCGGCCAGCCTGTTTGAATACGGACTTCCGTGCCGGCAAGCACGCCCTCTCCAACCACGAGATAGTCGGCATTGGCCAGGGATGACACCTCGTCTACATAAGCGCCGCGACCACTGGACAGCTTGAAGCGCCCAACCTCGCCGGCGCGCGCCTGGGCGATGAGTGGCAGGCGGTATCTGGCGAGCGCGAGGCCTAGTGCGTCCGATGCGCCGTCTTCTTGAGCGCTTGTCTGAGGCACTGATTGCGCAACACGCTCCGCCCATTCGCCCGCCCGCTTCTTTAGGGTAAGCGCCTGAGGCGTTTTTGCGCGTTTCAGCCACGCAAGCGCGGACTTCAAGTCTTCGCCAGCGGCCTGCAAGCCACGAATGTCTTCAGCCATCAAGGCGCACAACAAGGCTGCATCCTTGCAATGCTCTGAGCCTGCTTGTGCAATCAGGAACGCAGCCAAATCTGTCGGCAAAGGCAGTTGCACCGCCAGGCGGCCTGCCGGCGTTATTGCGCCCTCTTCATTGAGAAGCCCTAAGGATATAAGGCTGTCACGTGCCCTGGCGATGCTGGAGGGCGGAGGCTGATCCACCCAGGAGAGACTGCTGATGTCCGCAGCGCCCCAATCGCAACAGCCGAGAACCAGGTCCGACACGTCCTGCACCAGAATGTCCGGCGGGTCAGCCGCTTGCAGCGCACGTGTCGCCTGCTGCGCCCAGAGCCGGTAGCAACGACCAGGCCGAACGCGGCCTGCCCTTCCTTGGCGTTGATCGACACTCGCGCGCGAGGCTTTGGTGGTTTTCAGCTGCGTAAGGCCACTGACAGGGTCAAAGACAGGCGCCCGGCGCAGGCCCAAATCAATCACTGTGTCGACTTGGGCGAGCGTGAGGCTCGTCTCTGCAATATCCGTCGCCAAAATAATGCGGCGCTTGCTATCGTCGTGCGGCGCGACAACGACCTGCTGCTCTTTCAGCGGCAAAGCGCCATAAAGGGGCATGATATCAACGGTAGCGCCTTCAAAGCGCTCAGCGAGGATATCCAAACTGCGCCGAATATCACGCACACCCGGCAAGAAACACAGGATATCACCAGTGCTTTCCGCCAGCGCCTTGCGCACCGCTCTCGACAGCTGCGCTGGGACAGTTTCGTTGGGATGGGGCGGCAAATACGTCGTTTCAATGGGAAAGCTGCGGCCTTCAGCGCGATGCACGGAAAAATCCTGCAGCTTTGGCAGAATGGTTGCTTCATCAAGCGTGGCTGACATGACAAGCAATCGCAAGTCTGGCCGTAAATTGGCTTGAACATCGCGCGCCAAAGCAAAGCAGATATCTGCATCCAAGGCACGCTCGTGAAACTCGTCAAACAGCAGAGCAGTCACATCGTTAAGCTCTGGGTCTGCCAGAATTTTCCGGCGCAAAACGCCCAGGGTCATCACAACAATGCGTGTGTCAGCGCTGACCCTGACCTCGCCGCGCATGACATAGCCAACGCTGCCCCCCACGCTCTCGCCCCGCAGCGCTGCAAGGCGATGCGCAAGCGCTCTCACGGCAACACGCCTGGGCTGGAGAAGAATAATTTGGCGCCCTGTCGCCCACGGCGCTCCCACCAACGCAGGTGCAACACCTGTGGATTTGCCCGAGCCAGGGGGCGCAATAACGACAGCATTAGCATGAGCGCCCAAGCTGCTCACAAGACCGTCAAGGCAGTCATCGATGGGCAAAGAAATAGGCTTCACGATTTTTCCACGGTCATATCGCAAAGCAGAAAATGGCTGGGGCGGCAGGATTCGAACCTGCGCATGGCGATACCAAAAACCGCTGCCTTACCGCTTGGCTACGCCCCAGCATCTGCGCGCCAGCAATTTCTCACGTGCGCGACGAGGCCGGTTATTAGCGAGCTTTGATGTGAGAGTAAATCCTTTAAGCACAGGAAAACACAAATCATCTCGCCGCAGTATACGCCGCGCTGCGCTTAAGCGGCTGCATCACTGGCCGCTCCCCGGCCAGCATAAGCACACAGACTTAAAGTAAAGCAGTAACCGGTAAACTGCAGCAAAACCGCAAGAAGGGCGAAATCACTCGACAACAAATGCAGCGCGATTGGCACCGCAATGATGCTTTGGTAGACGAACAGCCCTTTGGTCCAGCCCATGCGCGCTGCAATGTGGTGGTGAAGATGGTCGCGGCCGGCGGAGAAAGGCGAGCTCCCGCGCAAAACACGCGCCACCATCAGCCGCAAACAATCGACTACAGGCACCATGAAAAACAGTACAATCATATCAGCCGGCAGACGCGTGAAATTATGCGTGTAGCTGTATATCGCAACGGTGCCAAAAAAGCAGGCAAGGCCGAAGCTGCCTGTATCCCCAAGAAACAGTTTGCCGCGCAGGTTATAAATGAACACAACAATCAGACAGGCAAGCGATACCATCAGGACCGGAAGGAGAATTGGCGCTCCGTAGAACAAAAGGACCGCGTTCCAGATAATGGCCATGCCAATGACAAGACCATTTTTGCCATCTGCCATGTTGACGGCGTTGGCCAGCCCAACGAGCGACAGCACCGTAAACACAGCGCCCCAACCGCCAAGGATAAACACGCGGTCTGAGAACTCGAAATGAAGAAACTGTACCGTCAGCGAAGGCTGATTATTGACGGCGAAAGCTGCACATAACAGCATGATGACGAGACGTATTTTTGGCGATAGCTCTTCACGGTCGTCAATAAATCCTATGAGCGCAAAAACAGCGATAAGGAGGGCCATGGCCGCAACATCGCCTATTTGCGCGGGAACTGGATCAGACGCCCAAAAGGCAATTGGCGCCGTCAGGAACAAGCTCACCAGAACAGCAATGCCCCCCATAAGCGGCGTCGGGCGGCTGTGCCTTTTGCGCCCCCCCGTCACATCTGGGTAGTCAATAACGCGCAAGACCGTTGCTATCGGTTCTCCAAAATGGCTGAGGAGAAGCGTCAAACCAAATGCCAAGAGTATGAGACCGTTGAGGATGATATGTGACATGCTTGTTCTACAAACAGTTGATATCAA
>JBCCDR010000114.1:0-7795 GCA_039030675.1 Pseudomonadota bacterium
ACGACCAGCTTTTTCATTACATTGGCCATGCGGCCCACATGGTCAGCAAGCTGCGCGTAGGTCAGTGAATAGTGGTCTGACGGGTTATCGCCTTCAAAGATGATGGCGACGTCATTGGCCTTATCGGGCAAATGCCGGTCAATACAGTTGTAAGAGACGTTGAGCACACCGTCTTCAAACCAGCGGATATCGACTTGGTCTTTGGAAAAGATGGTGTTTTTGACTTTCGTATAGGGCTTGAACCAATCCAGCCGCTTGCCGTGCTCGCCCCAAAAGCCTTCCGGGTCTTCAATGGAGTGCTTGTACATGGCGAGATATTGCTCGTTTGTACATTTGGCGTTTTCAGCAATGTGCTTTGGAACGGGAAAAATCGGATCGTCTTGCGTAATCGTCTGGCTGGCCATGCTCTATGCTCCCCTCTGGCTCATGACGCCGGCGCCCTCCTTTAGGCACAGGCGTGTGCATCATCTTCGGTAATGTGCGCCTTTGCTGTCAAGCAGGCCATTAGACCTTGGTCTGATAGACCAACGCCCAATAGAAAACCCCCGCGCCCCCCAGCCATAACGTTCCCCGAGCATGCGCCCTTGGGCTCAGTGCTTGATCTTTTGTTATCCGTGGGGGGGAACAGTCATGACAACAATGAAGACACTTGCGCTGAGCACGACCATGCTATGCGCACTGACCATCAGCACGCAGGCCTATGCGCAAAGCGATTTAGAAGCGCGGGTTGGTAAACTTGAAGCGCTGATGCAGCAAATTTTGGATCGAATGGATGAAGAATCCGGGCGGCTGACTCAGGACGAGCAAAAGATCGTCGCGCAGGCCGCGGAAATCGTCGCGCTGAAAAACCAAGTGGCCGAATCCGAAGCGAAAACAGAAGAAGCCGTCGACATGGCGCAGGCGACCAATGTGGAAGTCGCCTCACTGAAAGAGATTGGCCAGCTCGACCTGGTGCTGCCTGAAAAAGGCTTCAACATCGGGAAATTGAAAGTCAACTATGGCGGCTACGTAAAAACCGACGTGCAAATGACAGACTTCAGTGATGGCGATCCTTTTAGCCTGAGCACCATCATCAATAACTTCTATATTCCAAGCCAAATTCCCGTTGCAGCAAATGGCACGGGAACAACGGACCTACACATCAACGCCCGGGAAAGCCGGATCTTCTTCCAAACCAAAGCCAATGTGGGCGGCCATAAGGTGGGCAGCCATATTGAGATGGACTTTCTGGTCAGCACGGACGGCAATGAGGTTGTCAGCAACAGCTATAACCTGCGCATGCGCCAAGCCTATTTCACCATCGACAATTGGTTGTTTGGGCAAGCCTGGACCACCTTCCAAAACGTGGGCGCCTTGCCGGAAAACATTGACTTTATTGGTCCGGCAGAAGGCACGATCTTTGGCCGGCAACCCATGGTGCGCTACACCAACGGCCCCTTCCAGTTCGCCATCGAGAACCCCGAAACCCGCGTGACCACGAATACCGGCGGTACCATCACAACAGACGATGGCTTCCTGCCTGATTTCGTCGGCCGCTATAACCTCAAAACAGAGCGAGGAACCTTTGTCGCGGCGGCAAAAGTCAGGCAGCTTGCCATCGACAACGGCGTCTTTGACGATACGGCCATCGCCTGGGGTATTTCGCTCTCCGGTAAGGTCAAAGTCGGCGACAAAGACGATTTCCGCTTTATGGCCAACGCCGGGGAAGGCCTGGGCCGCTATGTGGCCGTCGCCGCGGTCAATGGCGCCGCGCTTGATGCCAATGGCAATCTTGACCCCATCGCGTCTTACTCCGGTTTTGCCTCCTACAGGCACTTTTGGAATGACAGTTGGCGCTCCAACATCACGGCTGGCTATTTCAAAGCCGACAACCCTGTGGATCTTACAACCAATGGCGTGACCGACGAGATATACTCAGGTCACCTCAACCTGCTTTATTCGCCCGTGCCCAACCTGACCTTCGGCGGTGAGGTCATGTATGCGCGAAGGGCCTTGGAAAGCGGGCTGGCAGGCGATATGACACGCTTTCAATTCTCAGCCCAATACGGCTTTTAAAGAGAGGACATAGCTGAACCATGCGTATTTCACAGGTGCCGATTGGCGAAGACCCACCCTGGGACATCAATGTTTTGATCGAGGTCTCGCTGGGCGGGGAGCCTGTGAAATACGAGTATGACAAAGCCTCCGGGACCGTCTTTGTTGACCGGATTTTGCATACCTCCATGCGCTATCCATGCAATTATGGGTTCATCCCCCATACGCTGGCGGATGATGGCGATGCCGTCGACGTGCTGGTGACCACCAGCGCGCCGATCCTGCCCAAAGCCGTGATGCGCTGCCGGCCGGTGGGCGTCCTGATCATGGAAGATGAGGATGGCATGGATGAAAAGGTGCTGGCCGTGCCCGCGACCAAGCTGTTCCCATGGCATGACAACATCAACAACTATACGGATTTGCCGCAAATCCTGCTCGATCAGATCGGCCACTTCTTCGGCCACTATAAGGACTTAGAGCCCAACAAATGGGCGAAAGTCAAAGGCTGGGGCAGCGCTGACAAAGCTGCTGAGCTCATCCGCAAAGGTATCGAGGCGGCAAAGGCCAACCCGATAGAAGACTAGCCAATAAGGGCGATACGCCATGGATGCGCTGAAGGAAATTGAGCAGCTTGAAATTGCTGATTTTCTAAAGGCGCATCCCCCTTTTGACGCCCTGCAAGACACCGCAATCAGTGCGCTGGTGGCAGCGCTCTCCATTCGCTACGCCCGGCGCGGGTCCACCGTGATTGAAGCAGGCGTGCTCAACGAGCATTTATACATCGTCCGCTCCGGCGCCGTCGAACTTATGGAGGGCGGCAATGACCTGGCCATCATGCTGTCAGAAGGCAGCTGTTTTGCCTTCCCGTCTCTCCTGCGCGATGGCATGACCCGCCATGCGGTGACCGCGCTTGAAGATAGTCTGCTCTATTGTCTGCCTGCAGCCCAATTCCATGCGCTCTGCCAGGATCACGATGACGTTCGGATTTATTTCTCCAGCGCTGAGGCCAGCCGGTTGCGCGCTGCCATTGCGCGCCGCAGCGAAAGCGCGGGCGATATTGGCGCGCTGCAGTCTGGCGCAACACCGTTGAAAAGTTTGCTTGGGCAGCGTCCCTTGGTGACGGCGCCCGCAGATATCACCTGCGGCATTGCTGCCGGCGTCATGGCCGCGGAGGATGTGTCGACGCTGCTGGTGACAGATGAGACCGGCTTGCGCGGTATCTTAACGGACAAAGACCTGCGCCGGCGCATGCTGGCACGCCAGCTGCCCTATGACACGCCGATTGCGGATATCATGACGCCGGACCCCGTCACCATAGAGCGCAGCGCGGCGGGCTTTGATGCGCTGCTCATGATGATGCAAAATAATTTCAGCCATTTGCCTGTAACAGACGCCTCCGGCACGCTTGTTGGCATTGTCTCGGCGCGCGATCTGCTCAAGCGCATGAGTTTGCATGCCCTGCATTTAGCGCAGGACGTGGCCAAAGCCTCGACGCCTGAGGCGGTTGCAGCGGCCATAGAGCCGCTCAGCCAATCGCTGATCGCGCTGGTGGATGCGGATTTAACGGCGCATGTGATTGGCCAGTTTGTCTCCTCCGTGGGCGAAGCCGCGCACCGGCGTTTGGCGGAGCTGGGAGAAGAGAAATTGGGACCGCCTCCGGTGCC
The DNA here is from genome assembly GCA_039030675.1 of Pseudomonadota bacterium. Taxonomy (GTDB): domain Bacteria; phylum Pseudomonadota; class Alphaproteobacteria; order Sphingomonadales; family CAKZYD01; genus CAKZYD01. The sequence continues at coordinate 3,699 of JBCCDR010000114.1, forward strand.
CTATGACTTTGTCGTTTTCGGTTCCCTTGCGCGGCGGGACCAAAGCGGCGTGTCGGACCAAGACAACGGCTTTGTGCTGGATGACAGCTATGACGCGGCACAACACGGCGCTTATTTCAAAGCGCTGGCTGACTTTGTGTGCAGCCACCTCAACGCGGCCGGTTATGTGTATTGCCCTGGCGACATCATGGCGACGAATGACAAGTGGCGCAAATCTCTGTCTGCGTGGAAACAAACCTTTGCCACTTGGATTGCCTCGCCAGACCCCAAATCCGTCATGCACACGTCAATCTTTTACGACATGCGCCCCGTGAAAGGGTCGGGTAAATTGGTCCGCGCGCTGCGTGAAGAGGTCATTAGCAAAGCGCAGGCCAATTCCGTTTTTCTGGCTCATTTGGCCAAGGACGCTATCAGCGCCACGCCGCCGCTTGGCTTCTTTAGGCAGCTGGTTGTGGAGAAGGACAAATCGGGCGAGGAAAGCCTCAACATCAAAAAACGCGGTATTATGCCGGTCACGGACATCGCGCGCTTGCAAGCATTGGCCAATAACATCTCAGCAGTTTCCACGCGCACGCGGCTGGAAGCGCTCATCGAGGGGAGCGCGCTGAACAAAGACGACCTGCGCGACCTGATTGACGCGCATGAGTTCATCGCTATGACGCGCTTGCGTCATCAAGCAGCCCAAGCCTCTCAAGGCGAGACCATCGACAACCTGCTCCATATCGAAAGCCTATCGCGCTTTGACCGGGACCATTTGAAAGACGCGTTCGGCATTGTGCGCCGTGCGCAATCGGCCCTCTCCAATGCGTATATGGGGGGCATGTTGTGAGGACGTTCAGCCGCTGGCAGCTCGGCCGGCGGCGGCAGAAGGCGGCGCAGCAAGCGCTGAGTCCAGCCTTAAAGCAAGCCCTTCAAACCCCTTTGCCAGCGGAGCATGCCGCCTTTGAGGATGTCCGCTTTGTCTGCGTAGATCTAGAAACCACAGGGCTCGACCCGCGCAGCGACCATATTCTCAGCATCGGCACAGTGCCTATTGAACATGGCCGCATTGACCTCGCAGGCGCGCGCTATGAGGTGATTGATTTTGCTGGCACGCTGGATGAGGAAACGCTTGCCATTCATGGCCTGACGCACGATGCGCTTGCCCAAGGCGTTCCGCTTAAGCCGGCGCTTGAGCGCTTTTTGGCGGACGTTTCCGGCGCCGTATTGGTGGCGCATCACGCGGCGATTGAGCAGGGTTTTTTAAAGGCTGCGTGCAGCGCCGTGCTCGGCGCGCCTTTTGAGGCGCTTTGGGTCTGCACTCTGGCCTTAGAACGCCGTCGTATGGCGCGCGCTGGCGGCGATGTGTCCGTCAGGCTGGGGCAAAGCAGAGAGCGCTATAACCTGCCGCGCTATAAGGCCCACCATGCTCTGATGGATGCCTTAGCAGGCGCGGAGCTGTTGCTGGCGCAGCAAAGCCGGATCCGCTCTGACGGATGCCAGCTGAAAGACTTGCTTTAAGGCGCAATGACAGGTCTCCAACACCGCTATGCTGAACTCGATTCAGCATCTTTTTCAGGAAAGAATTCAGGGGCTTGAAACAGGTCCTGAATCAAGTTCAGGACAGCGGATATCCTTAGCCAGACTTGCTCTAACTCCCGCCCAAATCCCAAATGACTCGGCGAAACCAATCATGGGCGGGTGTCGCACCATAGGTCTGGTGCCAGACCAGGGCTGACTGAAACACCCGTGCCGGCTGCCGGAAGGGTGGCTTGCGCACCACTAGCCCATGGAGCGGCGCGTGAATATCTGCCAGCCGCCGCGGGGCTGTCACAATCAAATCCGATGCCGCCACAATGGCAGGCGCTGTCGCATAGTTGGTGATGGTCATCGCAACGCGCCGCGTGAGGCCCTTTTGGTCAAGGATGTCGTCCACAAACCCGCGATCATCGCCATTCAGGCTGATGATAATGTGCGCGCACTCTGCAAAGCGCTCGAGGGTGAGCTCGCCGTCCGCCAAGGGGTGGTCAGGCCGCATCATCACCACAAAATCAACCGGTTCCAGCTCCATCCGGCCAAACCGCGCTGGCAATCCATGCAGTGGCAGCAGCGCGAAATCAGCTTCGCGCTTATCAAGCATGTCTTGCGATTGGCCGCGCGATTGATAAAGCCGGATGTTCACCCCGGGCGCATGCTTACCTAAATAAGCGGCCAAGCGCGCGAGCAGCACGCTGGTGCCTAAATCGACAGCGACAAGCCGGAAGGTGCGCCGCGATGTTTCAGGGTCAAACGCCGCATCGTCCAGCGTGTCTTCAAGCATGGAGAGAATATGCCGGATCGGTCCTGCGAGCTCTTCTGCCCGCGGCGTGGGATGCATGCCGCCGGGGCCACGCAAAAACAAATCATCCTTCAATTGGCCGCGCAGCCTGCCAACCGCGTTGGAGACCGCAGGCTGCGTTAAACCCAGCCGGTCAGCCGCGCGTGTCACATTGCCTTCACGCATGACCGCGTCAAAGACTTTGAGCAGGTTAAGATCAAGGGCGTTTAAATTCATTTCATGAATGTATGCTATATAAATTATATATTTCAAGAATGAAAAAGGATCGGCGATACTCCAATCATAGACATCCAAAGCAGGAGACCCATGATGACCTTCCCCCACATCCGCACCGCTGTCGTAACCGCCGCTCTGCTCGCTGCCCCGCTGGTTCAACCCGCTATGGCCACTGAGCTGAAAGCAGAAAACGCAAGCTGCCAAGAAGCGCTGCGTGCTGGTCTTCCTGACACGCTTGAAGACACGCAAATCCGTTTCCAAAAGCGCCGCGGCGCTGGCAAGAAGCAGCGTTTGTTCTACACACTCAGCAATGACGCCGGCCGGGGCAAAGCCACCTGCATCGTCATGCGCGGCGAGATCCAAGAGCTGCAATATGACGACAAATTCCGCATGGCCATCGCCGCTGCGCAATAGCAATACTTCCGCCCTTCCCCAGGGTGAATGCGCTGCTTGATACACTCAAGCGGCGCTTTTTTTGCTGAAGCGCCGCGCGGCGCCCCTTATGCTTGTGCCTTGAAACCAAAGCAGCAGATGAGGCAGGGGCGTGACGCCGGAAGATTTAGCCAAAGCCAAGCGGCTCTTGCCGCCGCTGCCCTATGATTTCGACTATGCCAAGGACGACTTTGCGCTGCATATCCTGGCGCGGCAGGTCGGTAATGGCCGGACTGCGCGGCAGATTAAAGCCTCGCCCGTCGCTGGGTTGCTGGCAAAGGCACAGCATGCGGTGCGCGGTAATGGCGTCTTAGACCAAACCGACTGCGCGCAGGCGTTGGCGCGGTCAGAGAGCCAGATCTTCCCTATGACAACACGGGCTTGGGGCAACAATCCAGGCCCTAAGTACGACCGCTTCTATTATCAAACTGCCAGGCAAGGCTTTAACTTGGTCTTGCAGCTGGGCCTGCCTGAGCCATTCTGGCGAGACTTTCGCGCGCTGTGCAAACCCAACATGCGCGACCCCTACAATTCCGATTGGCATCCCGCGCGCAAAAGCGGCCCGCCGACGCTCGCCTGGGCGCGCATTGACCTGGACTGGACCACCAAAGAAGCCCTGATTGAAGAACTACAGAGCGATTGGGTTACCTTAGGCGAAGACGACCGGCGTGATGAATGGGTGAGCCAATATGCCTTTGACGGCCAAGAAGAGCGGGTGCTCACCTACCTGCGCCACGTCTTGCCATCAGTTGAGACGCTGTGGTCGGAAGCGCTGCTCTGGCTGTCGATCCACATCCTCACGCGGCACCTGCGGCTGCAGCGCATCTTCCTCTATGACCATGACACCGGCAACAAAACCAAAGCCTATCCGGGCGGCTCCGTCGGCCCGCGTTCGCTCTATGAGAAGCTGCCTAAACGCTTTGGTTTCCTCAAAGAGGCTGGAACGCCCGCGTTCTTAAAGGACACCTACGCTACGCCAGAGTTTGAAAAGCGCTTTGAAGGCAGCGAGCCGCACTTCTGGCGCTTGCCAACACGGGGCGAGCTTATTCCGCGTTGATGGCCGCCCAATCTGGCTCGGTCGCTTGCCAGGCGGGGTGCTCTTCTAAACGCGCATACCAAGCCAGGATGTTTG
>JBCCDR010000115.1:0-7782 GCA_039030675.1 Pseudomonadota bacterium
GAGACGGTGCAGAACCTCATCGTGCTGCGCTTCATGAACTCGCTCTTTGAGCCGGTTTGGAACGCCAACGCGATTGACCATGTCCAAATCACGGTAGCGGAATCCATCGGCGCTGGTGGCCGCGCAGCCTATTATGACACCGCCGGCGCCCTGCGAGACATGGTGCAAAACCACCTTTTGCAACTGCTGTGTCTCGTGGCCATGGAGCCGCCCTTGGACTTGTCAGCGGATACGGTGCGCGACGAGAAAATCAAGGTGCTCAAAGCCTTGCGCCCGCTGACGGAAAACTCCGTGCGGTCCGCCAGCGTGCGCGGGCGCTATACCAGCGGCGCGGTCGGCAGCGAGGCAGTGCCTGGCTACGAAGATGAGCTTGGCAGCGCCAGCGACATAGAAACCTTTGTGGCGCTCAAAGCCACGCTCGACAATTGGCGCTGGCAAGGCACGCCGTTCTACCTGCGCACGGGCAAACGCATGGCCGCGCGGCGCTCGGAAATCGTGATCCAGTTTAAAGATGTAGCCCATAATGTGGCTGGAGTCGCGGGCGCCGGCTTGCAGCCCACCCGCCTCGTCATCCGCTTGCAGCCTGATGAAGGCATGCAGCTGATTTTGGTGACCAAAGACCCCGGCCCTGGCGGTTTACGGTTGCGCTATTTGCCGCTCAACCTGAGCTATGCCGATGCCTTTGAGGCGCGCTACCCGGACGCCTATGAGCGGCTGCTTATGGCCGTGGTGCGCGGTGATTTAGGCCTGTTCATGCGGCGCGATGAGGTGGAAGAAGCCTGGCGCTGGGTGGACGGCATCTTGGCGGCATGGAAGGCCGATGAAACGCCCGTTCACAAATACGCGGCCGGAACGGATGGGCCCGTCCAATCCGCCGTGCTTCTCGACCGGGACGACAAAGCCTGGTTTGACAATGCCTGAGGTCATCGCATTCGCGTCGGCCGCGCAGATGGCAGAGAAAATGGCTGATGTGATGGAAGCGCAGCTGCGCGCTGCCGCGCTTGAAAACGGCCGGGCCGTGTTTGCCGTCTCCGGCGGCTCGACGCCGCGCGCGCTCCACACGGCCTTGTCGCTGCGTGATTTAGAGTGGCAGAAGGTGACGACGGTCTTAGTGGATGAGCGCTGGGTTCCAGTGGGACAGCCGGGGTCAAACGAAGTCTTTGTGCTGGAGACGCTGCGCCAAAGTAAGGCAAAGCATGTGCCCATTGTGGGCCTCTATAAACCAACGCCGACCCCGCAAGAGGCTGTGGATGCAGTGCGCGCGGATATTGACAGGACCGCGCCACGCATTGATGTGCTCCACCTCGGCATGGGCCTGGATGGACATACGGCCAGCTGGTTCCCCGGCGCGGATGGCCTGACAGAGGCATTGGAAACGAACGAGCGCGTCTGTGCTATAACGGCAAAGCAAAGTGCGGTGACCGGCGCGCTAACGCAGCGGATGACGCTGACACTTGAAGCTGTGACATCAGCGCAGCACATTACCCTCATGCTAACCGGTGAAGACAAGCGGGGCGTTTTCAGCAAAGCCCTCGAAGATGGGCCAATAGAAGAGCTGCCCGTGCGCGCCATCCTGCGTGCCAGGCCGGATATGTGGGTTTGCTGGGCGCCTTAGGACAGGAGAGACTGACATGACGCAGCTCCATGACGCCATCGCGCGCATTACCGACCGGATTAACGAACGCTCGCATCAAAACCGCGCGGCCTATGAACGCCAGATGGCCGCCGCCGCGCAAGAAGGCCCGCTGCGCTCATCCGTCTCCTGCGGCAACCTCGCCCATGCCGCTGCCGCCTGCCCAGCTGGCGACAAGGCGGAGCTCAATGAAGGCACGGCGCCAAACATCGGCATCGTGACAGCCTACAACGATATGCTGTCAGCGCATCAACCGCTGGGCGCCTATCCAGAGCAAATCAAAGCCGCCGTGCGCGAGATTGGTGCAACGGCCCAAATTGCCGGCGGTGTGCCCGCCATGTGCGATGGCGTGACGCAAGGCCAGCCTGGCATGTACTTATCGCTGTTCAGTCGGGACGTCATCGCCATGGCGACAGCCGTCTCCCTATCGCACAATGTGTTTGATGGCGCTGTGATGCTGGGCGTGTGCGATAAGATTGTGCCTGGGCTTTTCATGGGCGCGGCCCGTTTCGGCCATTTGCCCATCGCCTTCCTGCCAGCAGGGCCCATGGTCTCTGGCCTTCCCAATGATGAAAAAGCGCGCGTGCGCCAGCTCTATGCGGAAGGCAAAGTAGGCCGCAAAGAGCTGCTGGAGGCGGAAAACGCCAGCTACCACAGCCCGGGCACCTGCACCTTTTACGGCACCGCCAATTCCAACCAGATGATGATGGAAGTGATGGGCCTGCACTTGCCCGGAAGCGCCTTTGTCAATCCAGGCACACCCTTGCGCGACGCCTTTGTGGCAGAAACGGCCAGGCAGGTGGCCAACACCACCGCCCTGGGCAGCGACTATCTGCCTTTCTACAAAGCCGTTGACGCGCGCACGATTGTAAACGCCATCGTCGGCCTCAATGCCACAGGCGGTTCGACCAACCACACCATTCATGTGATTGCCATGGCCCAAAGCGTGGGCCTTACCGTGGATTGGGACGATTTTGCCGCGCTGAGCGCAGTGGTCCCCCTGCTGGCGCGGATTTATCCCAATGGCCTGGCTGATGTGAACCACTTCCACGCCGCCGGCGGTATGGGCTTCGTCATTCGCGAGCTCATCGAGGGGGGCTTGCTGCATGGGGATATTCCCACCATCACAGGCAAAACGCTTCAGACCTATGGAGCCGAGCCCGCACTGAAGGACGGCACCCTCAGCTGGACACCCGCCGCGCAGGAGAGCGCTGACCCGCACGTGCTCAGGCCTGTCAGCGACCCCGTCCAGCCGACCGGCGGCCTGGTGACGCTGGATGGTCCGCTTGGGCGCAGCGTCATTAAAGTCTCAGCGGTCAAAGACAAACACCGCATCATCAGCGCGCCGGCCATCGTGTTTACATCGCAAGCCGACATCATAGCCCGCTTCCAAGCCGGTGAGCTGGAGCGGGACTTTGTTGCCGTCGTGCCCTTCCAAGGCCCGAAAGCCAATGGCATGCCAGAACTGCACAAACTCACGCCGCCGCTTGGCGTGCTGCAAGACCGCGGCTTTCAAGTGGCGCTGGTCACCGACGGGCGCATGTCAGGCGCGTCGGGCAAAGTCCCCGCCGCCATCCATATGACGCCGGAAGCGCTGGACGGTGGGCTCATAGGCCGCATCCGCGATGATGACATCATCACCCTGGATGCTGAGGCCGGCACATTGAGCATTGATGTGCCCGAGGCCACCCTGCAAGCCCGCACGCCGCTGCAAAACCATGTGGAGGAAGAGCGCTGGGGCACTGGGCGTGAGCTGTTTGCCGGCATGCGCACGCTGGTGACCGGCGCTGAGCAAGGCGCCGTCTCCCTGATGCTGGCCGAGCAGCTGCAAAGCCCAAGCCCCGTTGACGCCTGAGCGCGCATGATGCTGGTGGCCGATATCGGCGGGACAAACGCCCGCTTTGCTCTCGCAGAGACCCACGCCGGACGCGTGGCACTGACCAATCAGCGCACCTTGGCGACAGAGGATTTTGAGACCCCCGGTGAGGCAGTTGCAGCCTATCTTCAAACGGTTGGCGCAAAGCCTAGGCACGCCTGCTTTGCCGTCGCCGCGCCTGTTGATGGCGATGACATTGCCTTTACCAACAACCCCTGGCGCTTCAACCGGGCGGACCTCCAAAGCGACATGGGCTTTGAGGCCTTTGCGGTTGTCAATGACTTCGCTGCGCTGGCCGCAGGCATTGCCGTCGTGCCGGATGACTTCTTTGAAACCATACGCCCAGGCACGCCCGCGCCTGGCGCCCCGAAACTGGTGATTGGGCCAGGTACAGGCCTTGGCCAAGCCTTGCTTGTGCCCTGCGGACAAAGCGATCAGGTGATCCCGACACAAGGCGGGCATGTCTCCTTTGCCCCGCGCTCACCGCTGGAGATCGAGGTCATGCAGTTCATCGCCAAGGAACACGCGCATGTCTCTGTCGAGCGGCTGGTGTGCGGCAATGGCCTGGTCAATATCTACAGGGCTTTGTGCCACATCAAAGGCGTCCAGCCGGCTTCCTTCGGAGCCAATGACATAACCGAGGCTGTACGCACGGGCGAGCACACCATCGCGGCCGAAACCGTTCTTTTCTTCTGCAATGTCTTCGGCGCTGTCGTGGGAGATGCAGCCCTCGCCAGCGGCACACGCGGCGGCATCTATCTCGCCGGCGGGATTTTGCCGAAGATAAAGGACATCTTCTTAAGCAGCGATTTTGTCGAGAATGTCTTAAGCAAAGACCCGATGCGCGCCTACCTAGAGCCCATCCCCATCTCCCTCATCGTCAAAGATGGAACCGCCCTTTACGGCGCCGCCAGGAGCCTGGCAATCTAGCCTGGATATTGCCCAATCTCGCTGAACCCGATACGGTTTTTGCTTAGGGGCGTTTGCGTGCAGGCTATGATGACCAAGGCAGTGTCAAAACGGATGTGGCTGGCGATAGGAGCGGCAGCGCTCCACGCTTGCAGTGCAGACACCACGGCACGCGAGGTTGTGACCGCCTGCGATACGATGGCTGCTGCGATTTTTGACCCAAACACCGTCACCGACCCCGTGCCCTGGGAAGACTTAGACGCATCCGCTGCGCTTGCAGCCTGCGCGGCGGACCTCAAAACCTATCCAGATGCTACGCGTCTTAAGCTCCTCAAAGCGCGCGCGCTGCTCAAGCTCAAAAAGAACACCGAGGCGGTCGCCTTGCTGGAAGAGCTCGACGCGCAAAGCTATGCCGCTGCCAGCTACTTGCTGGGCAATCAACGGGTCCAAGGAAAAATCCTCAAGAAGGACATAAGCCAAGGATATGCCTTGCTGCGCCGCGCTGCTGAGGGCGGCATAGGCTATGCGGCTGAAACGATCAGTACGCTGTATTTCAATGGCACGGCGGAAACGCCGCAGTCAGACGAGGACGCTCTCATATGGGCCCAGCGCGCCGTCGAGGCCGGGGCGGGGCATTTTGCCCTGGGGTTTCTTTACGACAATGGCCGCGGCGTGGAAGCCTCGGCGCCCAAAGCTATCGAATACTATGAAATCGCGGCAGAGCGCGGGGACCAACGGGGGCTCGAAGCACTCGGCGCAGTTTATTACAACGGCCGGGGCATCCCAGCAGAGCCTGCGAAAGGCGTGCAGTATTTCAGCGACGCCTTTGAGACATACAAGTCCCCCTTTGCGGCCTACTGGCTTGGCTTGGCCCATGAAACGGGCAAGGGGCAGACCAAATCCGCGCAGAAGGCGGCAGAGTATTATCTTGCCGCCGTTGAGCAGAACAATGCAGATGCGATGACGCGTTTGGCTGTTCTCATTTTCAACACCAAAGCCCTGCCCTTCACAGATGAAGACGCCGTCTCGTGGCTGAAAAAAGCAAGCACACTGAAAAACGCCAGCGGCATGTACAACCTCGGCTGGGCGTATGCGAACGGTCGCGGGGTGAAAAAATCAGCCAGCAAAAGCCGCCGGTGGTTTCGCAAAGCAGCCGAAGCCGGCAGTGCTGCTGGGCAAGAAGTGGTTGGGATAAACTACTACAAGGGCAACGGCGTGCGCCAAGACTACAAAGAAGCGCGCGTCTGGCTTGAGAAAGCGGCCGATGCAAATCGCCCAAAGGCCGCTTACTGGTTTGCCTACATGCATGAAACCGGCAAAGGCGGCAAAATCGACATGCAAAAGGCCAGTGACTACTACGTCATTGCCGCAAAGACGAAGTTCAAAGACTCGCTAGAGCGCGCGCGCAAAACGACTGACTTAGCGATCAAGGAACTCGATGAAAAAACCGCATTGCTCGATAAAGGCTGGACAAAGTGCGGCTTTCGGATCTGCAGCTTGCTCGGCAGCAAGTTCGTCTACCTCACCAGCGATAAGGTCTACTGGTACTACGCCGACGGCCGCGTGGTGCCCAAGGACCGTGTGCCGGATATTGGGAAACAGCTGAGAGAGCGAAACCAATGAGGCGGCGATCTTTTTGGGCGTGCCTGATCCTTCTTTGCACATCGCTCGCAGCCCCCTTTGCGGCGCATGCAGGGGTCGTTGAAGTGTGCAATAGAAGTCAAAATGTAATCGAGTATGCCATCTTAGAAAACAACTGGCTGACGCTGCGCAACAAAGACTGGAAAATAGAAGGCTGGTTCGGAATGCCGCCCGGCGTCTGCAACGCGGTAGCGATCAGTACCAAACGCAAGGAAGTATATCTGTCCGTGCGCTCCATTACACCCAATGGCCCGGTGCTTATGCCCTTTGAAGTCAAACCCAGCAAAACGATCCATAAACTGGGCAGCGAAGCCACAGACCTAGCGTTTTGCGTCAAAACCCCAACATCATCACGCAAACGCAGCTTTATCAAAACACTCAAAACGCTCGAGGCCCATACACAATGCCAAGACGGGTGGTATCTGCAGATCTTCAACATCTTTGCCTTCGCGTACAACAAGGGCAAATATACGATCGATTTAGAGTAAAGAGCCTCTTTTTCGGCTCTTTCATCTTACCCCGTCGAGCGGACAGTTCTGAAACCAATATGGGATGTGCTGAAGAGCCTTTCTTGGGGCTGGCGGGCGGCGGGCCGGTAGCGCTGGCAGTAGGTGTCTGAACACAGAAAAGACCCGCCTTTGATTGTGCCGCGCTCTGGGCTCTCGGGCCCTTTTGTGCCATCGCGCCGGGGCGTGAACGCATCGTCCGTCCACTCCCACACATTGCCGATCATGTCATAAAGGCCGAATGGATTGGGCGCGAAACAGCCAACCGGCGCCAGCCCGGCATGACCGTCGACGTTCTCATTCACATAGGGGAAAAGACCCTGCCAGGTATTCGCGGCTGGATTGGAGAGCGCATCGGGCGGGGTGTCTCCCCAAGCATAGGGCGCGCCTTTGAGGCCGCCGCGCGCAGCGACTTCCCATTCCGCTTCTATTGGCAAGCGCCGCCCGCGCCAGCGCGCATAGGCGCGTGCATCTTCATAGGCGATGTGCACCACTGGATAGCGCTCCCTGCCCTCAATGGACGATCCAGGGCCTTCCGGCATGCGCCAATGCGCGCCTTCCACAAAGCGCCACCAGCTCATCATGCTGACAGGCTGGCGGGCCGTGGGCGGCACGAAGACAGCCGAGCCCGCTTTACGCTCCTCATCAGGCAAATGATTGAAATCAGCCTCAGGCAAGCCCCGCTCCGCGCGTGTGACGTAGCCTGTTGCGTCCACGAATGCCGCAAACTGACGGTTTGTGACTTCATGAGCATCGATTTCAAAGGGTGCCACGTCGGTGGTCACCACAGGCGCTTCTTCACGGTAGAACCGTGTGTCCCCTAGTGTGTATGTACCGCCTGGAATTTTGACCGACGCATTGGGCGGCAGGGCGGTATGGCAGGCCTGCGGCGACGCCACATCCACCCGACCATCACCGCAAGCATTCAAACCAAGACTGGCACTGATGAAGAGGAGGATAAACCCAAGATTGGGTCGTGCACTGAGCTGCATTGAAACCACACGGCCCTTAAAGCGCCTTCACGTCTAAAGTGCGACAGCAAACGCAGCTTCAGTCTTCTCTTTGACCTCGTCTAAACTCACGTCCTCAGCCAGCTCTATCAGCGTCATACCGTTTTCATCGTCGATGGAGAAAACACCGAGATTGGTGATGATAAGATCGACAACGCCGCGCCCGGTGAGGGGCAGAGTGCACGCCTTTAACAGCTTGGGCTCGCC
>JBCCDR010000116.1:0-7779 GCA_039030675.1 Pseudomonadota bacterium
CCACACCCCGAAGACGCCGCACTTGTCCTTCGCTTCAGAACCGAGGAGCTGCGGCAGGGAGATAGGCTGGGTCACGCCCAACTTTAGACCGCTGCGCTGATCAGCCGTGAGCAAACCGCAATACGCTGATGTGCCAAACCAGCGATAGCGATTGCGCGCCACGAGGTCATAGACCCAATCGCGCAGCACGCGCGGCACAAGGCTGAGGACCCGCAGCAGGTGCCATGGCCCGCCAAGCAGAGCGCACAGCTGCAGATATCCGGTGGATTTGGTCGCGGCTTTGCCGTCGATGATGACCATATAGGTGTCATTGAGATCGACGCCGTAATGCGCCTCCAGCGCTTTGCCCAGGCCTTCTTGCATGGTGGTGAAGAGCACTTTTTTGTCAGCGTCATAGCGCATGAGCCAGCGCACGCCTGTGGAGCAAAGAACGCACACGCCGTCGAAAACAAAGAGTGCTTTGCTGTCGTCAAAGCCGGGGACAGCCGGGTCGCCGCGGTAACTATAGGCGCTTTGTGGAAGCTCAGGCATCGATGGGGCCTTCTTCGATTGCGGTGATGTCTAACTGCGCCAGGCCTTCTAAATAATCATCGAGCGTGATGAGGTCCAGGCAGGGCCGTGCGCCTGGGGTGAGCGCCTGTCCGTGCGCGAGGCGCTTTGCAAGCAGGATGGCTGGGATGCAGGGGATATACGGCCCATGCGCTTGGCGGGCGATGAGATAGAAGCGGTGCTCAATCGGTTTCCCTTGAGCGTCCTGGCCGCGCATAATCATGTGGAAGCCGCTTTTGTCGCTACCAATAGGGTCAAACAGCTTTGCAAGGCCAAGCAAAAGAGGCGTTGCTTTGCCAAGGCCCTTTATGCCGAGCCAGCGCACTGCCCAGCTGACCGCCCAGGTGCTCCAATGCAGCAGAGCAAGCTGGTTGCCCGCAGCAAAGCGCAGTGTCTTCAGGTCAGGATAGCGCTGCGGGAACAGCGCTAGATCGGGCACATCGCAATCGCCAAACCAGCGGCGCCCTAGCTCTGGATAGTCCACACTGTGCAAGCTCTGCCAACCATAGACGGTCTTAGGCGCGCCCACTTCCAGCGCCTGAAAAGGCTGGCCCACATAGGTGAGGATGGAGGCGGCCGTGGCCACACCGCGCGCCGTTCTTTGCGCGGCACTGATGCCATAGTGCAGGCTTTCAAGGGCCTGAAAGCGCGGTAGATAGGCATCCATCACAGCCGCCGTTAAGCACGGCACGGAGCTCGCCCCGCTGATGACCGCCACATCTCTTGCTTTGGCCTGCGCATCAAGCGCGTCAATGCCAGCCACAAAGTCGCGCGCATCGGCCAGGTCAATATAGTGGCAGCCCGCAGCAATACAGGCATGTGCCACACTATAGTCGCGCTTTTGGAAAGGCCCGGCGCAGTGAATCACCAAGTCCGGCTGCAAGGTTTGAAGCGGTTGGGACAGGTCTTGCGTGACATCCAGCTGGGCGCTGCGCACCTCGAGTTTTCGGGCCAAGGCGTTTGCTTTGCGCGCGCTGCGCCCGGCGATGATGAGGTCCAGGCCATCAACGCCCGCCAAAGCCTGGGCAATGGTTTGGCCAAAAGCGCCATAGCCACCGATTAAAAGGACGCGCTGCATCTCTGTCTTTCTGCTCATCGAGGTGATACGCACCTAGGCTCGCGAGAAGGGTGCACCAGTGACAATTCGTCCACCACATCTCTTGAAGCCAGCCCCGCTGCTGCCCAAATCTTAGAGTATCACGCACATATTGGCGCGTTTTGCCGAGAGAGGACACCGATGAACTATATGAAAACAGCGATGCTTTTAGCGGGCATGATGGCGCTGTTTTGCGGCATCGGATACCTGATTGGTGGCACCGGCGGCATTGTCATCGCGTTTATCGCAGCGCTGGGCATGAACGCCTTTGCCTACTGGAACGCGGATAAAATGGTGCTGAAAATGCACGGCGCGCGGGAGGTAAGCCGCGCTCAATCCCCGCAATTTTACGACATGGTCGCCAATCTGGCCACACGCGCGCACATGCCCATGCCGAAAGTCTATATCATCGATACACCGCAGCCCAACGCCTTCGCCACCGGCCGCAACCCGGAAAATGCCGCCGTTGCGGCGACAACGGGCCTCCTGAAGATGCTCAGCCAAGAGGAAGTCGCTGGCGTGATGGCGCATGAGCTTGGCCATGTGAAAAACCGCGACACGCTGATTATGACGATGACGGCCGTGATTGCCGGCGCCATCTCCTTGCTGGCCAATTTCGGCATGTTTTTCGGCAATAACCGCGACAATCCGCTTGGCATCGTTGGTGTGCTGGCCATGGTCATCATCGCGCCGTTCGCGGCCATGATTGTGCAAATGGCCATCAGCCGCACGCGCGAATATGCCGCCGACCGAGCCGGCGCTGATATTTCCGGCGACCCGGGCGCGCTTGCGTCTGCGCTGGCGAAGATTGAGCAATATGCCAAGGGCGTGCCCATGCCCAGCGCCGAGCAAAACCCGGCCAGCGGGCAGATGTTCATCATCAATCCGCTCTCGGGCCAGCGCGCGGACAATCTGTTTTCCACGCACCCGGCGACCGCCAATCGCATTGAGGCGCTGAAGGATTATGCGCAATCGATGGGCGGCCGGGCCCGCCGCGAGAGCGGGCGCTCAGAGCGCTTTTCCTCTGGCCGGGTCTATCGCTCAGACACACGCCGCTCTGGCAGCGTGCCTAACCATCCCGGCAGCCGCAACAGCCGAAGTTCTCAGAAAAAATCTGGCCCGTGGGGCTAGCTGTCGAAGGCCTCCCGGCCCGCCGCGCTGCCTTCTGGTCCCTGAAAGCCTGCTTCCAAGACGGCGCATCGCTGGATGAGGCATTTGCCAAACAGCGCGGGGACCTCAGCGGACCGGATGCTGGCCTGGCTTGGGGCATCTGCCAGCAGGTGGCACGAGAAAGACTGCGCCTCAAACGCTTAAAGCGCGCGTTCATCAAGCGCTCACTGCCGAAGAAAGCGGCAGACGCGCACATCATTCTCGACATCGCGCTGGTGGAATTGCTGTTCTTGAACGTGGCGCCCCATGCCGCCATTTCCATCGCCGTCGAGCAAGCCAAGACGCACCGCGTCCCTGCCGTCAAAGCTGTCTCTGGCCTCATCAATGCTGTGCTGCGCAATGTTATGCGCCGCAAGACCAGCGGAAAGTTTCACCTGCCGCCACCCCAGCATGCACTGCCGGAGTGGCTGCAAAAGCGCTTTAAAGGGCGCTATGGCGAGGGCGGAGCGGAGGCAATCGCACGCCTGTATCTCACGGAGCCCAGCTTGCACCTCAGTGCCCGCGATGCCGCCGCTAAAGAGGCGCTCGAAGCTGTGCCGGACTTTCGCCAGGACGGTCAGAGTGCCCTCTTTCCCCCTGGCACGCCCCCAACAGGGCTGCCTGGCTTTGCAGAAGGCGGCTATTGGGTGCAAGACCGTGCTGCCGCGCTGCCAGCACAGGTGCTCGCGCCAGAGGCTGGCGCGCTGTGCTATGACCTGTGTGCGGCGCCGGGCGGCAAGACGTTGCAGCTTGCTGCCATGGGCGCGCAAGTCCACAGCGTTGATATTTCGGCGGCGCGCTTGGAACGGCTGGCGCAGAACTTAGAGCGCACGGGCCTGAGCGCCGATATAGAAGCGGCGGACCTCATCACATGGCTACCGCCAGTTGCAGCCGGCTCCGTCTTGCTTGACGCGCCCTGCACGGCGCTGGGCACACTGCGCCGCCACCCAGACGTAGTGCACCACCGCAGCGAGAAAGACTTCGCCACTATCACGCACACACAGGCGGCTTTGCTTGAAAAAGCCTGGAGCGCGCTCGCACCCGAGGGACATCTGGTCTATGCCGTTTGCTCGCTAGAGCCGGAGGAAGGGTGCGGCATCATCGATGCTTTTCTTCAAGCGCATGATGATGCCGAAACAGTTTCACTTAAGCCCGCAGACTATGCTTTGCCAAGCGGCTGCGCGGACGGGCATGGCGCTCTCATCACACCGCCGCATCTCTTCGAAGAGATTGGCGGCGTCGATGGCTTTTTCATTGCCAAGCTGAGACGCACACGATAGGGCCCGCATAAACTCGTTTGCCACAGAAATGCCTCAGCTGACGGCCGCACCAATGGTTGCTGCCACGCACAAGGGGCTGTAGGATGCACGCCCATGACCCACAAGATAAAGATCGCGCCTTCGATTCTCTCCGCTGACTTTGCAGCGCTGGGGACAGAAGTGCGCGCGATTGACGAGGCGGGCGCGGATTTTATCCATGTGGATGTGATGGATGGCCATTTCGTACCGAATTTGACGATTGGCCCAGGCGTGGTCAAAGCGCTGCGCCCGCACTCAAACAAAGTCTTTGACGTCCACCTCATGATCAGCCCAGCGGACCCCTATTTGGAGGCCTTTGCGAACGCAGGCGCGGATATCATCACTGTGCACCCAGAAGCCGGCCCGCATCTGCATCGCTCGCTGCAAACCATCAAAAGCTTGGGGAAAAAGGCGGGCGTGTCGCTTAACCCGGCCACGCCAGTGGAGACCATCGCCCATGTGATGGACCTGGTCGACCTCATCTTGATTATGAGCGTGAATCCCGGCTTTGGCGGGCAATCCTTCATTCCAGGCGCGCTTGATAAAATCCGCCAAGCACGCGCTATGATTGCAGAAAGCGGCCGAGACATCTACCTGGAGGTGGATGGCGGCGTGGACGCGGTAACGGCGCCGCAAGTGATTGCAGCGGGGGCCGATGTGCTGGTGGCAGGCACGGCGACGTTTAAAGGCGGGCCGAACGCTTATGCCGGCAATATCGCCACATTGCGCGGTACAGAGGGAGACGCCTAGGCCGTGGCCTCAACCGTTCCCATTCCCGACAATACGCCAGAGCCTGAGGGCCGTGTTGCAAACGCACTGCCGGAGCATGCCGCTGCCGATCCACTGGCGCAAATTGATGAGCTGCTGAAGATCAGCACCGACATGCGCACGGCGCGGGCAAAAACACGCCGCATGGGTGTTCCCGGCGTGAGCCAGGCGTGGAAAGCTGTGCGCGAGCTGGGCTATGCAAGCTTGCTCTACGGTCTGCGCCTGAAAGGGCAATTCCCAGCGCGGCTGCTGGCCAGCCCCAGCGACATCTGGCCGGGCGACCCGGCAACCGGCGCGCTGATTGCCGATGGCATCTTCCGCCATGGCAACCAGGAAACCAGCGGGGACATCCCCGACTTTACAGACCCGGACTTGCCGCTGGCGCTGAAACGCTGGCTGCATAGTTTCATCTGGCTGCGCGACCTGGCCAGCCTGGGCGACCCCAAGCGCGGCCGCGCCATTGCTGAACCAGCGCTCAAAGAATGGCTGCTGCATTATAGCCGCTGGGACCGTGTCGCCTGGGCGCCGGATGTCACCGGCCAGCGCCTGATCAGCCTCATCAACCACGCGCCGCTGGTGCTTGCCACGCAGGACCTGGTCTACCGCTCGACCGTGCTCAACGCCATGGCGCAACAAGGCCGCCATCTGGCGCGCACCATGGGCTTGGCCGCTCCTGGCTTGCCGCGCATCATCGCCGCGACAGGCCTCGCCTTTTCAAGCCTCTTACTGCCCGGCGGGCAAAGCCGCGTGAAACCGGCCCTAAAAGCTTTGGAGAAAGAACTCGGCGATGTCCTGCTCAGCGATGGCATGGCCGAAAGCCGCAACCCAGAAGACGTCATGGACATCTTGCGCGCGCTTATCACGCTGCGCGACGGGTTCCGTGCAGCACGGCAGACACCGCCAACCTTCCTGCATGTGGCCATCGACAAAGCCGCGGCAGCGCTCAAAGGCATCCGCATTGAAGGCGCAGGCATTGCCGCCTTTAACGGCGCGCGCCATGGCGTCAAATCCGCCAGCTTGCTTGACATGGCTGAAAGCGATGCCGCGCCTTTGCAGAACGGCCGCTACAGTGGTTATCAACGCATTGAAGCGGGCAGCAGTGTCGTCGTTTTTGACGCTGGCCTGCCGCCACAAGGCAAGCTCAGCACGAAAGCCCATGCCGGTCTGCTGGCGCTCACGTTCAGCGCCGGTTCGCAGCCCATCTTTATCAGCTGCGGCGCGCCTGATACGCCCTGCGCTAGCGATTTGCCAGCCCAAGCACTGCGCGCCACGGCTGCCCACAGCGCCATCGTTATCAACGACACCAATTCTGCGCAGCTGAAAAACAATGGCCTAATTGGAGCGGCGCCCGACCATGTCGCCTATGGTAGAGACGCGCGCGCTGGCGGGGAGGCTTTGCTTGCCGAGGCGCCTTGCTACGCCAAGCGCTATGGCCTGAGCTTATCGCGCGGGCTGTGGCTGCGCGGCGATGGAAACCTAATGCTTGGCCGGGACATCATCACCACCGTCAATGGCAAAGCGCCAAACCAGCGCAAAAGCCTCACCGCAGACATCCGCTTCCACATCCACCCGGCTGTCACGGTCACGTTAACCGGCGGCGATGCCGGCGCCCTGCTTACGCTGCCAGACAAAAGCTGGTGGACATTGCGCTGCCAAGGCGCGCCGGTGACGCTAGAGCCAAGCGTGTATGTGGCCATGGGGCAAGAGAGGCCGCTGCCCACACAGCAGCTGGTGCTGAGCGCGCCGCTTGAAGAGGCGGCCACCACCATCCGCTGGTCCTTATCACGCGGCTAAAACGCCTTGCTCCCTTGCGAGGGCTGGGCGGCTAGGCTATGGCGTGCGGCAACGCTCACCCGCCAGGAAAAACACGACCCTATGACCCATAAATTGCTGCCGCAACGCGCCCTGATTTCCGTTTCCGATAAGTCCGGATTGGAGGCGCTGGCAGCGGGTCTGAAAGGCCTGCCCATGGAAGTGCTCAGCACCGGCGGCACAGCCAAAACGCTGGCCGATTTCGGCCTCACCGTCAAAGAAGTCGCAGAGCATACGGGCTTTCCGGAAATGATGGATGGCCGGGTGAAAACACTGCATCCGAAAATCCATGGCGGCCTGCTTGCCTTGCGCGGCAATGACGACCATGAGGCAGCCATGGACGCGCATGACATCGGCCCCATCGACCTGCTCATCGTCAATCTCTATCCCTTTGAGGCGACCGTCGCGGCCGGCAAACCCTGGGATGATGTGATTGAAAATATCGACATCGGCGGGCCAGCTATGATCCGCTCAGCATCCAAAAACCATGCCCATGTCGCCATCGTCACCGACCCGGCCGACTACCCGGCCCTCCTCGAAGAACTCGCCGCCGGCGGCATCTCCCACGCCCTGCGCAAGCGCCTCGCCGCCAAAGCCTTTGCGCGCACATCGGCCTATGATAGCGCCATTTCTGCCTATTTCAGCAAGCAGTTGGACGACCCCTTGCCAGAACGCCTGACAGTGGGCGGTACCCGCGGCGACCTGCTGCGCTATGGCGAGAACCCGCACCAAGCCGCTGCCTTTTATGCAAGCCCAGGCGCAAGCGGCCCCAGCATCGCCAGCGCGGAGCAAATCCAAGGCAAAGCCCTGAGCTTCAACAACTTGAACGACACCGATGCAGCCTTCGCCCTGGTCAGCGATCTCGCCGCTGACCTCAGCGATGGCCAGTCGGCCGTCGCCATCATCAAACACGCCAACCCTTGCGGCGTCGCCATCGGCGCATCCGTCGCCCAGGCCTATCAAAGCGCGTTTGAATGCGATGACGTCAGCGCTTTTGGCGGCATCATCGCCGCCAGTCACACATTGGATGCCGCCGCGGCGGAGGCCATCACATCCATCTTCACCGAGGTCGTAATCGCGTCCGATGCCGATGACGCGGCAAAGGAA
>JBCCDR010000117.1:0-7766 GCA_039030675.1 Pseudomonadota bacterium
CACCGCGTGAAACACGCAACCGATCAGATCTGCCGGAATGTCGCCCGCAGTGCGCGCGAAATTTCTAGTTACGCTTTCGCTGCTCTTTTGTCAAGAACCGCGGCTGCGAACCGGAGCCGTGATGTATGCGCGTGCGCTGACGAAGGCAAGCCTTTTTTATGAAAAAAAATTTGCCCCTTGTGTTATTTGCCTTCGCTCCATGGCTTGGTAAGGGTTGCGCATTATAAAGCCCTGAACACAGGGTCATCATTTGGGGACTGGAACACATGCACATAAAGGGAGGGACTGCACCTGCTGGCAATCAGCATCCGCGGCTTGACCCTTGGCTCGATCTCACGCGCCTACCCTTTGCTGCCTCTTGGTGGATGCGCGTTGGCGTCTTGCTGGTGCTCCTTTCTTTTACCGCCTACGTGGCAGTATTGACGCCCGCTGCGACACGGCTTTCATATGAGTCTCTCCGGCAGGTCAACGCGGTCCAACGGCCAGCGGATACAGCGCCCCTCTCGAGCAGTGACATAGATTTCGCGGCACAGCTCAGCCACCTAAAGAAGGAAACGCGCGCAAACCTGCGTGTCCGCCGACATGCCCGGACGCTTGATATTATTCTCTCCGACAATGAAACGCTCAGCGATGCGCTGATACGATCCGGTTTTAGTGCGCGGATAAGCTATGCTGCCCTGGCCCGGCTCAATGACGTTTATGATGTGCGCAAGGCACGGCCAGGGCTACAGATCCGCACACAGATCTTTGGCACAACAAACGGCGCGCTTCAGGCGCTTGACATTAAGACGGGGTATGCGACCCACGCGGTTGTCACCCGGACCAGCACAGGCGGCTTTACAGCGCAGCTCAACACGCTTGAGACACAAGACAACCAGCGCGTGGTTGCCGGCGCTATTCCAGATAGCCTTTATCTGGCCGCAGAGCGCACGAATATGCCGCCCTCGACGATTTTATCGCTCATTCGCGCGCTCAGCTTCCGAGTTGATTTCCAGCGGGAAATCCGCGCTGGCGATAGTTTCCGCGCCATATATGGAGAATCTGAAGCCGCCGACGGCACAACCCAAGCTGGAGATATCACCTATGCCGAGCTGGACCTTGGCGACCGTGTAGAACGGCTCTACCAGTTCAAGCACCCCAAAACGAAGCGTATCGACTACTATGATGCGTCAGGCGAAAGCATGCGCCGGCTCCTCATGCGCACGCCCATTGATGGAGCCCGATTGACATCCGGTTTCGGCAAGCGCCGGCACCCGGTGCTGGGATACGTTAAATCCCATAAGGGTGTTGATTTTGGAGCTCCAACGGGAACGCCGATTTATGCCGCCGGCGACGGCGTTATCGAACGCGCCAATCGCTATGGCAGCTATGGGAATTACGTCCGCATCGCCCATGCCCGGGGGTATAAGACGGCCTACGCACATCTGAGCCGCTTTGCGAAAAACATGAAACCGGGGCGCCGCGTGCGCCAAGGCCAAGTGATTGGGTATGTTGGTGCCACGGGGCGCGTGACGGGCGCGCACTTGCACTATGAAGTGCACCAAGGCGCCAAGAAAGTGAACCCCATGCGGCTGGACTTGCCCACAGGCGAAGTCCTCAGCGGGGCAGCGCTTGCGGCATTCCAAGATCATATGAAGCGCATTGATACGCAGCTTGAGAGCGAAGCACCGCGCCAAGAGGCATCCTTGGAGAGCTCGGTTGCGCCAGCAGCCGGCACATCGTTTTAAGCCGCTTCGCTTTGCCCTTCATCCACGCTCAGGGTCAGCCCGCCATCGCCGTCCGTGGCTTTCACGGCCGCACCATCCGGCAAGGCACCTGACAAAATCATATCAGCCAGCGGGTCTTGCAAATAGCGCTGGACGGCACGCTTGAGGGGGCGTGCGCCATAGACCGGGTCATAGCCAACTTTGCCAAGCCAGGTACGCGCGCTCTGGTCAAGCTCCAGCGTGATCTTCCGGTCGGCGAGCAAGCGCTCCACATGCGCGACTTGGATGTCCACAATGCCGGCCATGTGCTCCAAGCTCAAACGGTGGAACAAGATGGTTTCATCCAGGCGGTTGAGAAATTCTGGGCGGAACGCGCTGCGCACAACCTCCATGACGCCATCACGCACTGTTTCAACGTCCTGGCCTTCAGGCATCGCTGCGATGAGCTCAGAGCCTAAGTTGCTGGTAAGGATGATAAGCGTGTTGGAGAAATCGACTGTTCTGCCCTGCCCGTCCGTCAAACGACCGTCATCGAGCACCTGCAGGAGCACGTTGAAGACGTCACGATGGGCTTTCTCTACTTCGTCGAACAAGACGACTTGATAGGGCCGTCGGCGCACAGCTTCCGTCAGCACGCCGCCTTCGTCATAGCCCACATAGCCGGGAGGTGCGCCGATCAAACGGGCGACGCTGTGCTTTTCCATGAACTCCGACATGTCGATGCGCACCATTGCGGCGTCATCGTCGAACAGGAATTGCGCCAATGACTTTGTCAGCTCTGTCTTGCCCACGCCGGTGGGTCCTAGGAACAAGAAGGAGCCAAGCGGCCGGCCCGGGTCTTTTAAACCCGCGCGCGCCCGGCGAACGGCTTTCGATACCGCCGTGATCGCCTCGCTTTGACCGATAACGCGCGCGCCCAAGACCGATTCCATGGCCATCAGCTTCTCGCGCTCACCTTCCATCATTTTATCGACGGGAATGCCAGTCCAGCGCGACACGACGGCAGCGATGTCTTGATCGGTGACTTCTTCGGCCACCATCGCATCTTCCTGCGCGGGGGCAGCGTCTGCAAGCTGGCGCTCGAGCTCTGGGATGCGGCCATAGGCGAGCTCGCCGGCTTTTGTCAAGTCGCCGCTGCGCTGGGCTTGCTCAAGCTGTGTGCGCGCAGCCTCCAGCTCTTCTTTGACCTTTTGCTCCGACGCGAGCTTACCTTTCTCCGCTTCCCAGCGTGCTGTGAGCGCGGAGGACTGCTCCTCTAAATCGGCAAGCTCCTCTTCAAGCTTTTCAAGCCTATCTTGAGAGGCAGCATCGCTTTCCTTTTTCAGCGCTTCGCGCTCAATCTTCAGCTGGATGATGCGGCGGTCTAAGCGCTCGATTTCTTCCGGCTTTGAATCGACCTGCATGCGCAAACGGCTTGCGGCTTCATCCATCAGATCGATGGCCTTATCAGGCAAAAACCGATCGGTGATGTAGCGCGTGGAGAGGTTTGCGGAAGCAACAATTGCACTGTCGGTAATGCGCACACCGTGGTGCAGCTCGTATTTTTCTTTCAGGCCGCGCAAGATTGAGATGGTGTCTTCTACTGTCGGCTCAGGCACGACGACGGGCTGGAAGCGCCGCTCCAAGGCCGCGTCTTTTTCAACGTACTTGCGATATTCGTTGAGAGTCGTTGCGCCAATGCAGTGCAGCTCCCCGCGCGCCAAAGCTGGCTTGAGCAGGTTGGAAGCGTCTATGGCGCCGTCTGTTTTGCCAGCGCCGACCAAGGTGTGCATCTCATCGATGAATAAAATGACCTCCCCATCGGAGGCGGTGACTTCTTCCAGCAAACCTTTGAGCCGCTCTTCAAACTCGCCGCGGTATTTGGACCCAGCAATCAGAGAGCCCATGTCGAGCGCCATGATACGTCTATCTTTCAGGCCTTCAGGCACATCGCCATTGGCAATGCGCAGGGCGAGACCCTCGGCAATCGCGGTTTTGCCAACGCCCGGTTCGCCAATAAGCACAGGGTTATTTTTGGTGCGCCTTGAGAGCACTTGAATGGTGCGGCGTATCTCCTCTCCGCGCCCGATGACCGGATCGAGTTTGCCGTCACGGGCGGCCTGAGTGAGGTCACGGGCGAAACGCTTGAGCGCGTCATAGGCGTCCTCAGCGCTTTGGCTGTCTGCCGTGCGGCCTTTGCGTAGCTCATTGATGGCAGCGTTCAGGCCTTGCGGGGTGAGCCCAGCATCTTTGAGGATGGAGGCGCTTTCCGTTTCCGTCGCCAAACCCAAGGCAAGTAAGAGCCGCTCTGTTGTGACAAAGCTGTCGCCTGCTTTTTCGGCGATCTCTTCAACGCTGCTGAGCAGTCGCGCGGTGGCGGGCTGAAGATACAGCTGGCCAGCGCCGGCGCCCTCCACTTGCGGCAATTTATCGAGCGCCTCTGTCACCCGGGCCAGCGCTTGTTCCGGCCGTCCACCGGCCTGGCGCATCAGATTTGCCGCTTGGCCTTCTGTGTCATCAAGCAGTGCTTTGAGGATGTGCTCGGGGGTAAAAGCTTGATGATTTTCACGCACGGCAATCGTCTGCGCTGCTTGCAGAATGCCGCGGGCACGCTCCGTGAATTTCTCAACATTCATCACCTAATCTCCAACACCAGCGTCGCTTCAGAGGCAACGCCGAATCATCGTTCTATAGGTGGATATTGGTGTTGCAAGTTTGCAACACAAGATCTTACGCCGGTTTTTTTACCTACTCTGCAGCAGCAGCTTCTGCGTCAGCGGTCGCGTCATCGCTTGCAGGCGTTTCTGCTACTTCCGCAGGCTTGCGTGGGCGCCGTGTCCGCCGCTTGGGCGCTGCCGGAGCGGCCTCTTCATCAGATGCGCTGGCTTGTGCATCGCCGCGCTCTTCCTCATCAGCAGCCTGGGCGCGGCGTGAGCGTGATGGCTTTTGTTGAGGCTCATTGTCCTCTGACGCTTGAGCATCAGCGGACCCATTGACGGCCGGCTGCTCATCCGTATCTTCACTTTGAGCGGCGTCTGATGCTTCGTCGGCTTGGCGTTGCTGCTCCCGCTCTTCCTGACGGGCTGCACGCTGGGCATCGCGCTCATTGACCAGTCGCTGATAGTGGTCTGCGTATTGGAAATAGTTTTCCGCCAAAATCCGATCGCCAGCGGCTAAAGCATCACGGGCCAGGCCCTTGTACTTATCAAGCAGCTGCGGCGCGTTTCCGCGCATACGCTGATCATTGCGATTGTTGTCGTTCTTACGGCCCGGATTTTTACCCGAATTGCGGCCGCGTGAGCGGCGCTGGTTCTGCCCGTTTTTCATGGGAAGCTGTCTGCTCCTAACACTACGTCAATCTGAGACTGCGCTATAACGCTGAGCGCTACAGCAATCGTGCCAACAAATCGCCCTAACGATGTCTGAAGGCTTTGGTCTGACAGCCGCCGCTTGCGGTTTCCAATAAAGGCTTATGCCTCTGTCAACACCATGGCTGGACACTAGCTTGCTTCTTCACCCAAGCCAACTGGTTTTTTCATGGTATTGTTGGTTTTCTGCGCGCAATCACAGCACGGTCGCGCTGGCCGAGATCTTGGTAGAGTTCTACGGTTCCAAATGCGGGCTCAAGGATTTCGCGCAGCGCCGGTCCCTGATCATGGCCAATCTCCAGTGCCATGATACCACCCTCCCCCAACCGGGGGGCTCCATAGTCGGCAATACCGCGATAAAAATCTAAACCATCGCGCCCACCGTCCAGCGCTGAGAGCGGCTCATAGGACCGCACAGAGGGGGATAGGTCAGCGATGTCCGCGCTTGTAATATAGGGCGGATTAGACAGGATCAGATCGAGCGGCACATCCCCCTGCTCTAGCCACGTCAGCATATCGGCCTGAATGAGCTCCAATCGCTCTCCCACCCCCAGCCTTTCGCCGTTCTCACGGGCAATGCTGAGTGCTGCGGGGCTGACATCGACGGCGATGGCGCGCGCCAGGGGGCGTTCTAATAAAATACTGATCGCAAGGCAGCCGCTTCCTGTTCCCAGATCAACAAACGTGAAGGGTGTCTGTTGGGGAATGTGCGGCAAGACCGCATCGACCAGAATTTCGCTATCGGGCCTTGGAATGAGAACGTCCGACGTGACCTTGAATGGCAGTGACCAAAACTCGGCCGCGCCGATGATGTAGGCAACCGGTTTGCCTGCTAGCCGATCATCAATACATTGCTGGAAACGCCGCGTGTCTTCAGTCTCGACGGAAAGCAACACATCAAGGAGCATGTCCAAGCGCTCTAGCTGCAAAACATGCGCCAGCAGGACTTCCGCATCGAGCCGCGGCGTTGGCATGTTGGCGTTTTTCAGCTCCGCCGTCGCCCCTAAGAGCAAGGCGCTGCGGGTGACATTAGCCAGCAGCCATCTCCGCGAGCTTAGCTGCCTGATCTTCGGTAATTAGAGCGCTGACGACTTCTTCCAGCCCCTCGCCTGCGAGCACCTGGTCAAGCTTATGCAGCGTGAGATTGATGCGGTGGTCGGTGACCCGGCCTTGGGGGAAGTTATAGGTGCGGATGCGCTCTGACCGATCGCCAGAACCCACTTGAGACTTGCGGTCCTGCGCGCGCTCAGAGTTGATCTTTTCGCGCTCTAAATCAAACAACCGCGAGCGCAGCACGCGCATGGCTTTTGCTTTATTTTTATGCTGGGACTTCTCATCCTGCTGGCTGACCACAAGGCCGGTGGGCAGGTGCGTAATGCGCACCGCACTATCGGTCGTGTTCACTGACTGCCCGCCAGGACCTGATGCCCTGAAGACATCAATGCGCAGGTCTTTGTCTTGGATATCAACGTCCACATCTTCCGCCTCTGGCAAAACAGCCACAGTCGCAGCTGAGGTGTGAATGCGCCCGCTCGTCTCCGTCTGCGGCACACGTTGGACGCGGTGGACGCCGGATTCAAATTTAAGCCGCGCGAAAACACCCGCGCCGGACACGTTGGCCACAATCTCTTTATAGCCGCCCACTTCTCCAGCGGAGATACTCAGCGGTTCAACCCGCCAGCCCTGGGTTTCGGCAAAGCGCTGATACATCCGGTACAAGTCACCAGCAAACAAGGCGGCTTCATCACCCCCCGTGCCGGCGCGAATTTCTAAAATGGCGTTCTTCTCATCCGCCATATCTTTCGGCAGCAGCTTCAGCGCCAGATCGCGTTCTCGCGTTGGAATGTCAGCCTTAAGTGCTGCAATCTCCTCACGCGCAAGATCCGCCATATCGGGATCGTCTAGCATCTCTTCCGCGTCTTTCAGCTGCGCTTGGGCGGCGGTCAGTTCACCTGCGGCGCCCGCAATGGCATCAAGCTCCGCAAACTCGCGGCTGAGTTTCACGAACTCTTGGCCATCGATGTTCTCCGGCGCTGCGAGCAGGTTTTGAAGTTCTTGGTGGCGGTCCAGAATTTGTTTGAGCCGGGCCGGCGGAATTGAAAAGGTCTCGGACATGAAAAGAAGGTCTCAGCAAGGGAAGCAAAATAGGAGGTCTAGGCAGCGCCCCTTTGCTAATGCCCGCTCAGCAAAGATGCCGCCCACTCCTCAATCACATCCAAACCGACTGTCGTCTGGGTTCCTTCGGCGAGATCTTTGACGGCGACGGCGTTGGCTGCGAGCTCTTCGTCGCCTAAGATCAATGCGTGCGAGGCACCGATGGTATTGGCGCGCTTCATCCGCTTTTTGAAGTTGCCGCGCACTGGCAAATCAAATGCCAAGCCCGCGCTGCGCAGTGTGTGCGCCAAACGCTTCATAGCGACTTCGGCCTCTTGGCCCATGGCGATACCGATGAGCAGCGGCCCTTTGTCCCCGCTTTGGTTACTCAGCATCGCCAACCGCTCAATACCCGCGGCCCAGCCGCATCCCGGTGTTGCAGGCCCGCCAAGCTGTTCGATCAAGCCATCGTAGCGACCGCCGGACAATACCGCGTTTTGAGCGCCAAGATCCCCGGTTAGAAACTCAAAGACGCTGTGGCAGTAATAGTCTAGGCCGCGCACCAATTGCCGGTCGCGCACATAGGAGATCTCAAGCGTATCAAGGCCAGCGGTGACCG
>JBCCDR010000118.1:0-7729 GCA_039030675.1 Pseudomonadota bacterium
CCCTTGGCCGGCCCGTCAAATGGACCGGCGACCGCTCCGACAGCTTTATGACAGATGCCCATGGGCGCGACCTGACCACCACTGCCGAATTGGCGTTGGATCAAGACGGTAAAATCCTGGCCATGCGCGCTGAAAGCTGGGCGAACATGGGCGCCTATCTCTCCGCCTTCGGCCCCGGCGTTCAAACCGTGGCAGGCGGCCTGATGATTGGCGCGATGTATGATATTCCGGCCATCTACAACCGTGTGCATGGGTTGGTGACCAATACAGCGCCTGTGGATGCGTACCGCGGTGCGGGCCGGCCAGAAGCCACCTACATGACCGAGCGTGTGATTGATAAAGCCGCGCGGGAAATGGGCATTGGCCTGGACGAAATTCGCTACAAGAATTTCCCTGGACCCGACAAATTCCCCTACACCACGCAGCTTGGCCAGGTCTATGACACAGGCGAGTTCGCCGCCGTTTTAGATCTCGGCAAAACGAAAGCGGATTGGGACGGCTTTGAGGCCCGCAAAGCGGCCTCGGAAGCCAAGGGTATGCTGCGCGGACGCGGCCTTGGCTTCTACATTGAAATCACGTCCTTCAGCGGTACTGAAGAATGGTGCGATCTGGAGTTCCAAGACGATGGCAGCGTTGACCTGATCACCGGGACACAGGCATCAGGGCAAGGCCATGAGACGGCCTTTGCGCAGGTCCTTTCCAGCGAACTTGACCTTCCCATTGAGAGCATTCGCGTGATCCAAGGTGATACGCAGCGCGTGAAAAATGGTGGCGGTACGGCCGGCTCTCGCTCCATCCATATCGGTGGCGGCGCGGTGGTCGAAGCGGCCACCCAAGTCCGCGCGAAAGCCACGCCATTGGTCGCTGCTGCTCTGGATGCAGCGGAGAGTGACATCAGCTTCTCTGATGGTGTGTTCCGCGCGGCCAATAGTAACCGGACGATGACCATTGAAGATGCCGTCAAGCAATTCTCTGCTGAGCTAAACGTGAATGCCAAATACACCTCAGCGCACCCGACCTATCCAAATGGGTGCCACATCTGCGAGGTTGAAGTGGACCCTGAGACGGGCGTCGTCAACGTGGATCGCTATGCCGCCGTCGATGATTTTGGCAAGCTGCTCAACCCACTCCTCGTGGAAGGCCAAGTGCATGGCGGCGTTGCGCAAGGTCTCGGTCAAGCGCTGCTGGAGGAGTGCATCTATGAAGAAGGCACGGGCCAGCTGTTAACCGGCTCGTTCATGGACTATTGCATGCCCCGCGCGGACGATATGCCCTTCGTGACCTTTGCCAATTTGGAAGTGCCTAATCCGAACAATCCACTTGGCGTGAAAGGCTGCGGTGAAGCGGGAACCATTGGCGCCAAACCAGCTGTTGCCAATGCCGTGATTGACGCCCTATCCGCCCGCGGCATTGAGAACGCACAGATGCCGTTCACACCGCAAAAGGTTTGGGCGCTGCTGAACAAGCCGGCCGACGCGGTGGCTGCCGAATAGGCACACAGCGCAAAGACTTTTTGTCTATCATTAGAAAGCGGAGCGACCGGACGGTGGCTCCGCTTTTTTTATTCAGCCGCTTCCTGACCAGCCGACCCCGTCGATGAGGGTGATGGTTTCAGCGTATCGGTCAGTTCCGCCAGAAAGGCATCAAAGCTTTCGTGTTGCGCCACCATGGCAAGTGTGGACACAATCGGCTGGAGACGCAGCATACCCGTCCGCGTTGGCAGTGTTCGTTCCGACAGGTTTTGACACGCGCGGCTGATGGCAACTTTAGCGCCGGCAAGATCCGTTTCAGGCAACAAGGCCACAAAGACATGCGCATCTAATCGGCCCAGGACATCACTCTCGCGAAGCTCTCGCATGAAGGTAACGGAGACTAATTTCGCGGCACGGTCAGCCGTGGTTTGGCCGCCCGTTTGAAGCAAGTCCTCATACTCTGGCAGCGACAACATCAGCGCACTCACCGGCCTCTCATAGCGACGCACTTGGAGCAGCAGCTTCTCGCCGATGGCCATCAGGGTGGCTTTGTTGAACACGCCCGTCATGGTATCATACGCATTCTCTGGAAGCGTCGACAAATCAGGCAAGGCTGCTCTTTGGTCAGATGCGGAAGAGGCTTCTTGCGGACTGGGCTGGATCTCGCGCAAACGCCTCTCATCCTCTGGCGCCTCGGACGACAAAGACGCGAGCGCCGTTGGCATATCAAAGGCTGGCATATCCTGCGCCGTGCTCGCGCCGCGTTCCTGGGCTTTGCTCAGTTGCTCCGACAGGGCAAACTCCTCTGCAGCCTCCTTACGTGCGGCTTGTTCCGGTTTTGCTTGTCTTGCAATGCCCAGTATTTCAATGGCCCCTAACAGACCAATACCGGCGACGGCCAGAATAAGCGGCAAACGGTCAACGCCTTCAACCTCAAGCGGGAGAGGAAAGGCGAGGACAATGAGCGCAGCCGATAACACCAATTGAACGGTGCGAATGCCCCATTGCGGCTGTGTCTCAAGCGAGAAAACGGTAGCCCCAAGAGCAACGCAAAACAGAGCGGCGAAGGCCATGGAAAGGTAGACAACGATATCCGCTTGCGGCGGCGCGAAAAACCCGAGGATGGCACTCATCACAATCGCGGCCACAAGGGCCGTTTTAAACCACCCCAAAATGGGAAAGCGCTGAGCCAAACGCGAAAGGCCGCCGGCAAACAGCAGTACCATCGCCGCAAAGCTTGCCTTGAGCAGCAACAACCAATCTTGCCCAAGCTGAACATCCGGCAGCGGGAAGAGACCATAGCGCACGGTAAAGGCCGCGGCGAAAATGACGGCGGAGCCTGCCAAGGCAAACCAAGCAGGCGTGCGCGTCACGAAGGCCAGGCTCGCCACCAATAGGGTCACCACGCCAAGGAATATGAGCGTTCCAAGCGCGGTTTTGTCCTTTTGCTCGATATGCGCCCGCAGCGCGCGCGGCTCCCACAGTTCAAGCTGGCCGGATAGGTTTTGACCTCGGACAGAGACAAAAATATTGCGTGTTTCGCCAGCTGCTATTTCCAGCGGCAAGCCAATCCCATAGCCACGCTCAACGGCATCGCTTGCCGCGCGCCCGCGTCCATAGCCAACGACATCAGCATTCGCGCCGACAACCTGCATAAAGGCATTGAACTCAGAGATGTTCTTGTCCGTGAAATAAAGCACGGCCCGATACGGCCGATTGGGCGGCGCGACAGCTTCGAACTTAAACCAATGCGTAGTCGGCGCTTCGCCTGATGTCTCTAAAACAGGTTGCTTGAGCACTTTAAAGCTGCGCTGGGCAACTGGCCTGACAATATCGCGCAGGGTTGTGCTGCCAGAGGTGTCGCGCAGATAGCGCGCCTCGGTCGTAATATCTGCGCTGGCTTTGTCGCTGGCGGGCCTTAATGCCTGCGCCTGGGCGCTTGAGAGGCCGACAACGACCATCAAAGCGGCCCATAGGCCTATAATACTGATGGATTTAGCCGCCTTTAAACCCATAGCTATGATCGCCTTCCTGCTCAGTCTTGAACATATGAGGCCGAGTACGCAGGCCAAAAAAGAGGTCTTTAGAAGACCCTACAAAGTCTTAAGCGCCGCGCACAATGCGTCTACATCGCGCTGCGGCGTCGTCCACGCGGTCACAATGCGTGCCAAAGGCTCGCCCGCAGCGCCCCAATCATAGAACGCAAAACCAGCGCTGCGCAGTGCTTCTTTCTCATGGTCGCTCAAGGTTATGAACACGTCGTTTGCATCGCAGGGATAGCGTAAACGCTCCTGCGCAGCGTGCGCAATAGATTGCGCCATGGTGTTTGCGTGATTGGCCAGTTCTAGCCACAAATCGTCTGCGAGATAGGCAGACAACTGAGCGGACACAAAGTGCTGTTTTGACAAAAGGTGACCGCTGCGTTTGCGGCGAAACTCAAAGTCGCGGACATGTTCTTCGTGGAAAAAAATCGCTACTTCAGCCGCCATGGCGCCGTTTTTAGTCGCACCCAAGCTCAAAGCATCAATCCCGCAGCGCCAGGTGATGTCAGCGGGGCTGCAGCCTAATCTGGCCACGGCATTTGCAAAGCGTGCACCATCCATATGGCAGAAAATGCCGCGCTCCTTGGCTGCTTCACACAACGCCGTGACTTCTTGAGCCGAATAGACTCGGCCAAGCTCTGTTGATTGTGTGATGGAAAAGCAGCTGGGGACGACCATGTGCACCATGTCATGGTAGCCAGACAGCGCCGTTCGCACATCGCCTGGCGTCATCTTGCCGTGTTCGCCCTGAACGCCTTTGAGTTTTGCGCCGGCACTGAAAAACTCAGGCGCGCCGCATTCATCGGTTTCTAGATGTGCTTCGCTATGGCACAGGATC
Organism: Pseudomonadota bacterium; assembly: GCA_039030675.1. Classification (GTDB taxonomy): domain Bacteria; phylum Pseudomonadota; class Alphaproteobacteria; order Sphingomonadales; family CAKZYD01; genus CAKZYD01. The sequence continues at coordinate 4,353 of JBCCDR010000118.1, forward strand.
GCCCCATGCGGTGGGCAGGCGGTGGCCATGATGAGAGCGTTAGCGGCTGTGCCTGTAATAACAGGATAGGCCCAAACCTCGCGTTCAAACAGGTCGCAAAGCTGCGCGTTCAAGGCGCGGGTAACGTCCTCATCGCCATAGCCATGGTTGTCCGTAGCATTGGCAGCGCTGACCGCTTCTAAGATCTTTGGATGCGCGCTTGAGGCGTTGTCGGACAGAAAGTTCATGCTTTAGGGCTCAAAGGCCGTAGAGCTTCGCGTAGTCCGGGTCCTTTTCAGCGACTTGCTTTGCAAGGTCGACGATGACTTTGGCTTGCTTCCAAGTGGCGTCATCTTGCATTTTTCCGTCAATCATCACAGCGCCGGTGCCATCAGGCATGGCTTCTAAAATGCGCGCCGCAAAGGCCACTTCATCCGGATCAGGCGAGAAAACGCGCTTGGCGATGTCGATTTGTTTTGGATGCAGCGACCAAGCGCCTGCGCAGCCCATGAGGAAGGCGTTGCGAAACTGCGCCTCGCAGGCAGCATCGTCTGAGAAATCACCAAAGGGGCCATAAAACGCTTTGATACCAGCGGTCTGACACGCATCGACCATTTTCGCGACGGTGTAGTGCCATAGGTCTTGCTGGTAGAAGGCGCGCGCAGCCCCCTCCTCGCTTGCATCTTCAAGGACGCCGTAGCTGGGGTGACCGCCGCCGACCCGGGTGGTCTTCATGCCGCGCGAGGCGGCCAGGTCAGCGGGTCCAAGGGAAATGCCTTGCATGCGCGGGCTGGCCAGGCAGATATCTTCCACATTTTTAACGCCCTGCGCCGTCTCTAAAATCGCGTGAATCAGGATGGGCTTATTAAGCGCGTGCTTCGCTTCAAGCTGTGCGAGCAGCTGGTCAAGATAGTGAATGTCCCAAGCGCCTTCGACTTTTGGAAGCATGATGACATCGAGCTTGCTGCCAATACCGGCGACCAATTGCTCAATATCATCCAAAACCCACGGGCTGTTGAGGCAGTTAATGCGCGTCCACAGGCCCGTTTTGCCAAAGTCCGTTGCAGCGGCAACCTCAATAAAGCCAGCGCGGGCAGCCTCTTTGGCGTCAGCGGGAATGGCGTCTTCTAGGTTACCGAGGATGACGTCCACATTTTGGGCAATGCTCGGCACTTTCGCGCGCATTTTCTCCACATGCGGCGGGAAGAAATGGATCATCCGCTCCATGCGCACAGGCAGCTCTTGATAGGGCTGCGGGGCGCCAATGGCGAGGGGCTTAAAGAAATCGCGCGCTGGTTTCATAAAGTGGTACTGGCCTTGTCTGTCAACGTGGCCCTCATTACGATGAATGCCGCTGTTGTGCAATTGCACAAAGGGGCGCTGTTCATTCTCCAGGAGACGGACTTTTATGACCTTTGACGTTGAGGCCGTTCGCGCCCAATTTCCCGCGCTTTCGTTAAGCGATAATGGCAAACCGCGCGTCTATCTGGACGGACCGGCAGGCACCCAGGTACCGCAATGCGTTATCGACGCGATGACGGACTGCATGATTGGCGCAAATGCCAATTTAGGGGGTGATTTCGTGACCAGCATTGGTGCGCAGAACGCAGTGGATAGCGCACGCCAAGCCATGGCCGATTTGCTTGGTGCGCCCGACCCCGACTCCATCGTCCTCGGCGCCAACATGACAAGCCTGACCAAGCAGATTTCGCAGGCCATTTGCTCAACGCTTACGCCTGGCGAGACCATTATCCTCAGCCGCATGGACCATGACGCCAACGTTTCCCCATGGCTCGACATGGCGAAGCAATACGGCCTTGAAGTCAAATGGCTGGACATCGACCCACAAACCTTTCAGCTCAATCTCAGCATGCTCGAGCATGATCTAAAGGCAGGTGCAAAAGTGGTGGCTGTTGGCTATGCCAGCAATGTCCTGGGCACCATCAACCCCGTCGAAGAGATATGTGCGCTCGCGCGAAAATACGGCGCGCTCAGCTATGTTGACGCCGTACACTATGCGCCGCATGGCAGCATTGATGTCATGCAGATTGGCTGCGACTTGCTCGTGTGCTCTGTCTATAAATTCTTCGGCCCCCATTGTTCGGGCATGTACATCCGCCCGGATATTCTCAGCGACCTCCCAGCGCACCCGCTGCGCCCTGCTCCGCAAACCGGCCCGGTCAAATATGAGAGCGGCACCATGAACCATGAAGGCATTGCCGGCAGCGCGGCGGCTATCGACTATATTGCCAGCTTAGGACGCAGCGACGCCAGCAGCACGCGCCGCGCTTCGCTTGTAGAGGCTTTTAAGCAGATTTCAGACTATGAGACAGAGCTGTGCTGGCAGCTCATTGACGGCCTCACTGATATTGCCGGCGTGCACGTTCAGGGCATCACCAACCCTGCCGCAGCATCGCGGCGAGCGCCGACAGTTTCCTTCACGCACGACCAGAAAAAACCGCAGGAAATCGCAGCGGCGCTATCGCAAGAAAACATTTTCAGCTGGGCTGGGCATAGCTACGCCATCGAGCCCCTTGGACAGCTAGGCCTCCTAGAAACAGGCGGCGTGCTGCGGCTTGGGATAGCGCACTACAACACGGGCGCGGAGATTGACCGCACGCTGGATGTGCTCAAAGGGTTTCTGGCTTAGGTCTTGTAGCTCGGGTCAAGCCGGTCGAGCTTGCGCAGCAAGGCTGGCCAGACCAAATGGTCGGCCGCCACAGACAGGGCCTGCCCACCCCCTTGTTTTGAGGTCTTTTCAACAACATCTTTTGGCGCTGCATGAAGGTCGGGATTGCCGGCAAGCGTGGCGACTTGCATGGAGCAGGCGCGCTCAAGGAAATACATCGACAAAAAGGCCTGGGCCACTGTTGATCCCAGCGACAACGTGCCGTGGTTCCACAGCAGCATCAGGGCTTTATCACCCAGATCCGCAACCAAGCGCGGCCGCTCGGAATGGTCAAGCGCCACCCCTTCATACTCATGATAGGCAATTTGCTCGCGGATCAGCAGGGCCGTTTGATTGAGCGGCAGCAAGCCATGCTCTTGGGCGGAGACGGCTGTGCCATCCACGGTATGAAGATGCATAACGCACTGGGCGTCTTCACGGGCCTCATGAACAGCGGAGTGAATGGTAAAGCCGGCCGCGTTGACGGGATAGCCAACGTTCAGGATGACTTTGCCATCTAAATCAATTTTCACCAGCGACGATGCGGTGACTTCCTCAAACAACATGCCATAAGGGTTGATGAGGAAATGATGGTCGGGCCCAGGCACACGCGCTGATAAATGCGTAAAGACAAGGTCATCCCAGCCATAGAGCGCAACGGCGCGGTAGGCCGCGGCGAGCTCAACACGGACCTGCCATTCTTCGGGGCTGACTTGATCTTTGATGCTCG
>JBCCDR010000119.1:0-7712 GCA_039030675.1 Pseudomonadota bacterium
CAGCGCTTGGCCGGTGGCGCAAGCCTTTCTATGCACGCAGCGTAAATTTGACCTCTTGTCGTCTCATAGTGTGAGGGCCAGCCGGCCGCCGGCGTGGCGCTCAATTTTGCCGACGAGTTCGAGCTCGACGACAGCTGCGGCGAAGACATCCGCTGGTAAATTCACGCTGCGCAAAACCTCATCAGCATGCACAGGCGTAGCGCTTAAAGCGGCTAAAATGCTCTCGCGCGCCTGAGCGTCCGGCTCGGCGCTGAGGGGAGGTGGGCGGAAGCTGGTCTCAGGCCCGCGCACTTGGCTGACCATGGGGGCGATATCCTCCAGAACATCTTCTGCATTGCGAATGAGGGTTGCGCCTTGGCGAATGAGGTGATTGGCGCCGGCGGCGCGCGGGTCAAGCGGGTTGCCAGGCACCGCGAAGACGTGGCGGCCTTGCTCGCCCGCCATACGCGCTGTGATGAGGGAGCCCGATTTGCGCGCTGCCTCGACGACAATAACGCCGAGAGAAAGCCCGCTGACAATGCGGTTGCGCCGCGGGAACAGCTGGGCGGTTGGCTGCGCATCCCAAGCCATCTCCGCTAAAATACTGCCGCGTTCGGCGATATCCCAATAGAGCGCTTCGTTTTCTTTTGGGTAGATGCGGTTGATGCCGCCGGCAACTACCGCGATGGTGCCTGTGTCGAGGCTGCCGACATGGGCGGATGTATCAATGCCGCGCGCTAGGCCTGAGGCGGTCATTACGCCTTGCTGCCCCAGCTCTTTTGCCAAGCTGCCTGCGAGCTTGCGGCCAATGGTCGACGCATTGCGCGCGCCGACCATGCCGACTGTCGGTCGTTTGAGGAGTTCTGCGGAGCCGCGTAGCGTGAGGACAGGCGGTGCGTCGTCCAGGGCGGCAAGGGCGGGTGGATAGAGCGCATCGCCAATGACGAGCAGCTGGCAGTCCGCTTTGTCAATCTGCTCAAGCTCTGCTTCTACGCTCTGGCGAGAGGGTGGTTTTGGCGCTTTGCCGCCTGCACGGCCAGCCAAGTCTGGCAAAGCCACCAGTGCTTCGCTAGCGGAGCCAAAGCGTCCAACGAGGTTTTTGTAGGTGACGGGGCCTACACGCGGTGTCCGAGCCAGCCGCAGCACGCTATACTGAGCAGTGTTTTGGGCCATGCGCGCGTGATCACTCCGCTTTGGGTTTGCGGCCCACTTTGGGTTCTTCGCCGCGGCTGAGCCGGCCGATATTGTCTTTGTGTTTGATGAAAATCAGCACGCTGAGCACGCCAACGGCAAGAGCGAGGGCCGTTTGACCAATGCCAATTGAGATGACGGGCGCCATCAATGCCGCGTTGAGGGAGGCTAAAGAGGAAAAGCGAAACAGCAGCAGCGTTAAAATCCACACCGCAATTGCGGCAAGCCCAATGGGCCAATAGAGCGCGACCAGAATGCCGAGAAAAGTGGCGACGCCTTTGCCGCCTTTGAACCCAATCCAAACGGGATAGAGGTGGCCGAAAAAGGCGGCGACGCCGGCGATTGTGCCCAGCTCAGGGTGCAAAAACGCGCGGGCTAAAAAAACCGCGGCAACGCCTTTGCTGATGTCTCCAATGAGGGTCATGGCTGCGATCCACTTTTTGCCCGTACGCAAAGCGTTGGTGGCGCCGATGTTGCCAGAGCCAATCTTGCGAATATCGCCTTCGCCGGCCAGTGCGGAGATGATGAGGCCGAACGGGATGCTGCCGAGCAGGTATCCCAAAGCCGCTGCGAGCGCTAAGGTCAAAGGCGGCGCGTCTGGCAGCAGGTCCATCACGTCCATCGGCCCAGCCATGTTTGGAGTGCTTTGCCTTGCACGGGCAGGCCGTCAAAGGGTGTGTTCTTCGCGGCGCTGACAAGCGTATCGCCGCTGACTTTCCAGGGCGCTGCATCGTCAATCAACGCAAGGTCAGCCGGCGCGCCGACCTCGAGCCGTCCGGTGGGGAGAGACAGGATTTGCGCTGGCGCATGCGTCATCATGGCGATAAGGCGGCTTAACGAGATAACGCCGTCACGCACCAAGGACAGGCCGATGGGCAGCAGTGTTTCTGCGCCTACCATACCGGCTTCGGCTTGATCATAGGGCAGGCGCTTGTCTTCCTCCGTAAGTGGGTGATGGCCGCTGCAGAGGACATCAATCACGCCGTCGCCAATCGCTTCTATCATGGCCAGGCGGTCACTTTCGGGGCGAAGAGGCGGGCGGAGTTTCGAGAAGGTGCGATAGTCGCCAATGGCGATTTCATTGAGCGCGAAATAAGCAGCGGTTGTCCCGCAGGTCACTGGCAAACGGCGGTCTTTGGCCTCTTTTATGAGCGCAATGCTTTCCGCGCATGAGACGACCGGAATATGGAGCCGCGCGCCCGTCGCTTCAATGAGCCGCAAATCGCGCTGGATCATCATGGGCTCGGCAAAGCTTGGCGCAGCCGGAAGGCCGAGGCGTATAGATTGGTCTGTGAGCGTCGCGCAGCTGCCTTCGCTCAGGCTCGGCTCTTCAGCAGCATGCACAATCAAGGCATCAAAAGAGGCCGCATAGGTGAGGATGCGCATGAACACCCCGGCATCCGCAATCGCGCTCTGGCCGTCGCCGAAAGCGGGCACGCCGGCTTCATGCATCAAGCCGATCTCGGCCATTTCCTGTCCGCTGAGCGCGCGTGTTGCTGCGCCCATGGGAATGGTGCGCGCTGAGCGCCCGCGGTTGCCTGCGAAGATGGCGCGGACCTTTGAGGGGCTATCGAGCTCAGCGCCCTCTTTAGGGTGCAGTAAGGATGCCGTAATCCCGCCTTTGGCCGCTGCAGCCGGGTCTGCGGCGAAGACTTGCATGTCAATGAGCCCGGGGCACAGGATTTTGCCGCGGCAATCGATGGTCTCCGCATCGCTGGGCGCCGGGACGGCATCGCCAACCGCCGCAATCTTGCCGTCCACGGTCAAGAGCGTGCCTGGGCCATCTAAACCGGTGGCGGGGCACAGGAGGTGCGCGTTGGTGAAAAACTGGCTAACCATCGCTGGACGCCGCCCTGCGCGCGCGGGTGAGGACATCGAGGCATGCCATGCGCACCGCAACGCCCATTTCAACTTGTTCTGCAATACCAGAGCGTTTCAAATCGTCCGCAATATGCGTATCGATTTCAACGCCGCGGTTCATGGGGCCGGGGTGCATGATGACGGCGTCAGGTTTTGCATGGGCCAGCTTGTCAGCTGTTAGGCCGAAATAGCGGAAATATTCCCGTGTGGAGGGCAGAAAGGCGCCATCCATGCGCTCCTGCTGCAGCCGCAACATCATGACGATGTCGGCGTCCTTCAGGCCCTCTGCCATATTGTGATGGATGCTGGCGCCCAGGTCCTCAAAATGCGCTGGTACCAAGGTTGGCGGGCCCACCAACCGGACAATGGCGCCAAGAGTCAATAGCAAGTGGATGTTGGACCGGGCCACACGCGAATGCAGAATATCCCCGCAAATTGCGATGACCAGGCCTTCAATTTTGCCTTTGCGGTGGCGGATCGTGAGCGCATCTAGCAGCGCTTGGGTGGGGTGCTCATGGCGCCCGTCGCCTGCATTAATGACAGCGCAGTCCACATTGTCGGCAATGAGTTTGACCGCGCCGGAACTGCCATGGCGAATGACCAGAACGTCCGGCCGCATGGCATTCAGCGTCAGGGCTGTGTCGAGCAGCGTTTCGCCCTTCTTAATGGAGGACGATGAGACGGGAAGCGAGATCGTATCCGCGCCCAGGCGCTTGCCGGCCAAATCAAAGCTCATGAGCGTGCGCGTTGAGTTCTCAAAGAACATGTTGATTTGGGTCAGGCCCTTTAAGATGGCCTTGCGCTTTTGCGTCTGGCGATTATGGGCCGCGTAGACCTCCGCCTCATCCAAAAGCACGTTGATGTCCAGGGCATGGAGGCCTTCAATGCCGAGCAAATGCGGATGGGAATACTGCCAGGCCTCGCCAGAAGGGGCTTGGCGGGCGGCGCTAGGGGCTGCTGAGGCGTCCGTGGTGTCCATCAAGCCATCCCCTTAGCTTGGGTGGCGCGCTGGCTCAACCAGAAACATCTGCGCGCAGACCTTTCAGGCGGTCCAAAGCGCCCTGGAGGATGTAGGCTGCTGCCATTTTGTCCACCAGTTCGCTGCGGCGCGCCCGCGATCGGTCCGCCTCGATGAGCGTGCGGGTCACCGCCGCTGTTGACAATCGCTCATCCCAAAAACTCATGGGGATGTCTGTGTATCCTGACAGATTGCGGGCAAAGGCACGGGTAGATTGGACCCTTGGCCCGGCGCTTCCGTCCATGTTGTTTGGCAGTCCAAGCACGATGCCAACCACGTCAAACTCAACGCATGTGGTCAGCAGAGAAGCAGCATCGGCTTTGAATTTTTGCCGCTTGATAAGCGCGTTGGGGCTCGCAACGGTTTGCAGGCTATCGCTGAGGGCGACGCCGATGGTTTTGCTGCCTAGATCGAGGCCGATGAGGCGGCCTTTGAGCGGTGTCGCAGCTGCGAATTCCTCAAAGACTTCATGAACGCTCACCGGCTTTCGAGGTCTTGCTTAGCCAGATAGGCCTCAATCCTCTGCGCGACGTTCGCCTGAAGATTGCGATAGAACAGCTGAATGTCCTGCGCATGGAGATTGTTGCCAGGCATGACATAGGTGTTGAAGCGGCCTTCCGGCTGGTTAGTGGTGTATAGAATGCCGTCCTCATCGCACCGAGCGCCCACCACTTTCGGCACCGCTGCTTCAAGGGGTTTGTCAACGGCCGTGATGGCAACCCCGCCTAAGTTTTGGTCTTCTGAATAAGTTTGCGTGCTGCGTGTAAAGCTCAGCGGGTTCACGCACAGCATGCTCTCCCCCTTTTTAGACGCCCCTGTCAGGCTTGGAGCAGCTTCAAACAACGCGCGGATTGGGCTGGCATCGCCGTCGGGCCCAAAGGTCTGCCAAGACAAAACGCAGCCAAGCTGGTCTGGCGTGTCACAGGGGCTCGTCCATGCGGGCAAATCCGCGTCCGGCGCGATGGTCCAGCCGATGAGATACGCTGCAATCAGCCTGTTTTGTCGCTCCGGTGTGGCCATGGAGGTGTGCAAGAGCGTGAGGCCATGAAACGACCCCTGGCTATGTCCTACGATAATGAAGGGCGTGTCGGGGCCGATACGCATGAGGAAATTTTCAAAAGCATTGCGCACATCGCCGCCAGCCACCGTGAGCGCTTTGAAGGTGTTCTCATCATTGGCCAAAAACGCGCCAAACGCCGCTTGCCGGTAGCGTGGCGCATACAGCGTTCCATAGGGGTCAAAGGCGCTGGCTTGGCCCTTTATGAAGAGATGTTCCAGCCGGTCTGCCGCGTTCTCATTATCGATGGCGGCAACCCAGGCGTCATTGTCCCAATAGCTGGTGGGGTGCACGTAGAAGATGGCGATGTCATAGGGTTCGATTGGGTCCGCTCCGCTTGGCCGCAGGTCGGCCGTCGTTTGCGCGGATGGATTGCCCACAGCCCAGGATGACCAGTCTTGATAGTTCGGTTCGGGCGGAACAGCGGCGGCGTCAAACGGTTCAGACGGTACAAAGTACCAAGCAAGCAACGGCGCGGCATAACGATTGAGCACCACACCGCCGACGATAATTAGACCGATGATGACGGCCAATCCGATTAAAAACTTTCGGGCCATGGGTTAGACTTTCACGCGAGTTTGCCAGCTTTGCCTGTGTGAGTGGCTGGAAGGGGCGATTTTGTCAATTGGGCGCTTTGCTCCTCTTGCAGGGCGCTGGCCCACTGTGTATGTCCACGCTTTGTTTGCTGAAGCGCAGGCTGCTCACGGCAAATTGCTGCTATAAAGAGAGTGCTCCATGTCCATTGACGAAGCCACCGTCAAGCGCATCGCCCATCTGGCGCGCATCAAGCTGGATGACGCGCAGGTTGCGCCCCTGCAAGAAGATTTGAACACCATCTTGGAGTTTGTGGAACAGCTGTCATCAGTTGACACGCAAGGCGTCGAGCCGATGACAATTGTGGAAGACATGGCGCTGCGCCAACGCACTGATGAGGTCACCGACGGGGACTATCCTACCAAAGTGCTGGCCAACGCGCCGGATGCACAATTTGACTTTTTTGCTGTTCCCAAAGTGGTGGAATAGACATGGCAGATCTTTTGGATTTCACCATAGCCGATGCAGGCCGCGCGCTCAGAGCCGGCGAAGTAAGCGCGGCGGAGCTAACGCAAGCACACATCGACGCGGCGGAAAAGGCGCGCCCCTTAAATTCTTTTATTACCGAGACGTTTGACCTTGCCTTGAACCAAGCCAGCGCTGCTGATGCGGCTTTAAAGAGCGGCGAGGCCGGCGCCATGGCTGGCATTCCCATCGCCATGAAAGACCTATTCTGCACGAAAGATGTGCGCACGACCGCTGCATCGAAAATATTGGAAACGTTCACGCCCCCGTACGAGGCGACGGTCGCTGCCAATTTGCGTGCGGCCGGCGCGGTGTCCCTCGGCAAAGCCAATTTGGATGAGTTCGCTATGGGCTCGTCCAATGAGACATCTGCATCGGGCATCTGTTTAAACCCCTGGCGCGATGGCGACACGCATTTGGTGCCTGGCGGCTCCTCAGGTGGATCCGTCGCCGCCGTCGCTGCGCGCATCGCCATTGCCGCAACGGGCACAGACACTGGCGGCTCTATTCGCCAGCCTGCTGCTTTCACCGGCACAGTCGGGCTTAAACCGACCTATGGCCGCTGCAGCCGTTGGGGCATCGTCGCCTTTGCATCCTCGCTGGACCAAGCCGGGCCGATTACGCGCAGTGTCGAAGACGCTGCCATCATGCTGGGCGCCATGGCTGGCTTTGACCCCAAGGACTCCACCAGCGCCAACATGTCCGTCCCGGATTGGGCGGGCGCGCTGAATAAAGACATGCGCGGCGTGAAGGTTGGTATTCCCAAGGAGTACCGCGTTGACGGTATGTCGAGCGCGCTGGAAACGCTGTGGGAGCAAGGCAAAGACTGGCTGAAAGACGCTGGCGCAGAGATTGTCGACGTCACCTTGCCGCACACGCAATATGCGCTGCCCACCTATTATATCGTGGCGCCGGCTGAGGCCTCCTCGAACCTCGCCCGCTACGACGGCGTGCGCTATGGCCTGCGCGAAAAGCCCGACGGTGCAAGCTTGATTGATATGTATGAGGCAACGCGGGCTGCCGGGTTTGGCGATGAGGTCAAGCGCCGGATTATGATTGGCACTTATGTCCTTTCAGCAGGCTATTATGACGCTTATTATTTGAAGGCGCAGCAGGTTCGCACGCTGATTGCCCAAGACTTTGCAAAAGCCTTTGAGGCCTGTGATGTCATTCTCGCCCCGACATCGCCATCGGCAGCCTTCCCTGTCGGTGCCAAAACCGATGACCCCATTGAGATGTATATGAACGATGTTTTCACCGTTCCAGCCTCTCTTGCAGGTCTGCCTGCCATGTCCGTTCCGGCTGGTCTGAACAGCAAAGGGTTGCCGCTGGGCTTGCAGCTGATTGGCAGGGCTTTTGACGAGCAAAGCGTCCTCAACGCTGGCGCCGCCCTAGAAGCGGCAGCCGGCTTTGCCCACAAACCAGATGCATGGTGGACAGCATGACACAGCAATACCGCCTTGAAGGCAGCACCGGGGAATGGGAAATTGTGGTGGGCCTTGAAGTCCAGGCCCAGGTCACCAGCCATTCCAAGCTCTTCTCCGGCGC
>JBCCDR010000120.1:0-7712 GCA_039030675.1 Pseudomonadota bacterium
AAAAATGGCGCGCCCGAGAAGATTCGAACTCCTGACCCCCAGATTCGTAGTCTGGTGCTCTATCCAGCTGAGCTACGGGCGCGCATCTTGGTGCGAACGTGGATGGTGACCACGCGGCGAGTGTCTGTCGCCGGAGACGCGGAAAAAGCATTTTTGGCCTGGCTTGTCAAAGAGAAAGCGTGGCCGCGCTCAAAGCTACGCCTTGTGGTTCTCGCGCAGCGCGCCTAGTGTGCGCGCCAGCACGTCATGAAAGGACCCGCCCGTTGCCCTCTGCGCCGTTAAAACTCGTAAGTGCGCTTTGCCTTACCGTGTTATGCAGCTGCGGAAGCTATAAGGGAACGTGGCCGCGTCTCGGCCCCACCACACAAGAGGCCAGCGCGATTGCCGCTGGCGCTGACACGGTTGAAGCGCCGACCATGACAGCCCTGCAGGATTTAAGCCCGCAAGCGCGCGGCACCCTGGATACGATCAACGCCGAGCTGGCCCAGGTGGCCGCCAATTATGCGGATTTGCGTCAACGCGTGACGCTGCAGATCCGCTCCGTTTCAGCCGCTTTGAGCAAAGCGGGAGACCGCGCTGGCAGTGGCTGGTCGCTCGCGCAGCTGGAGCTCAGCCGCCTGAGCCAGATCGAAACACAATTGCGCGCTGCGCGCAGTGATGCGGCTGGCGTTGCTGCAAATTTGGCGAGTTTTAGTGCGAAGGGCTTGGATGTGTCGCAAACCGTGGCGCGCACGGGAACGCTGATCAACAACATTGATAGCGCGCTTGAAGATGCGGACACGGCGCGCCAGAGCGCGCGCAATCGATTGTCCAGCTAGCGCAGTTTGCGCACGATTTCCTTTGCAAGCGCGGCAATTTCTTCGGCCGCTTTGCTCCTCGCTTTATATTCGCTCACACCTTTGCCCGCGAGGAAGCTGGCAGCGAAGTCTTGCCGATTGCCGAGCCGGCTTTTCGCGACTTTCAGGCCTTTTTCGCTAATTTGCTCCGCCACCGTATCAGCCATGCTGGAGCGTGGTGGCACGCGGTTTAACACAGCCACATAGGGCTTTTTCTCATCAGCCAGCATTTTCAGCGACCCAGCGCTGGCCCACAAATCAAGTGGGCTGGGCTGTAAGGGGACGATGGCTAGATCAGATTCGCGCGCAGCTGTGCGGGTTGCTGTTTCGGCATGGGGCGCTGTGTCTACCAGAACATAGTCATGATCACTTGCGAGCTTTGAAACAACGGTCGCTGCCTTCCAGCCCTCAGCCGTCTGGCATTCAAGCGGTGATAAACCATCCTGCTCAGCGCGCAGAGCAGCCCAGGCGCTTAAACTGCCTTGGGGGTCGCCATCAACAAGCGCAACGCTCTTGCCTTTGCCTGCCCAATAGCAAGCCAAATGCACAGCCAGTGAGGTTTTGCCAGCGCCGCCCTTTTGCTGTGTGAACGTAAGCACTTTGCCCATGAGAACACCCTTCTCGTCGCTGTTTGTGGGAAGACTGATACTGGCTCCAGTATAGCCAAATGCTGCAGCGCAGCAATACTGATTATTGAGGGAGAGTCAAAGCAAAGCAGGTGCCTTGCGGTCCGGTGCGAACGAGCGTGAGATCACCGTCCATAGCGCGCGCCAATTCCCGCGATAAAGCAAGGCCAAGACCGCTGCCACCTTTGGACGTACTGCCGCTAAAGGCGGTGAACAGGCTCTCCTTGGCGGCATCGTCAATGCCAGGACCGGTGTCGCATAGCGTGAGGACGACACGCTCTTCTTCAGCGTGCGCGCTCAGGGATAAGGCGGCTTCATCAGCGTCCATGGCGTGGACGGCGTTGCGCGCCAAATTGGTCAAGATGCGAAAGACGTGGTCACTGTCGCACAGCGCTTTGAGGTCTTGCGGCACCTCAATTGATAAGGAAAGCGACGCGTTCTGGAGCACAAATTGCTCCAAAGCCTCCCGCGCGATGGGCGCGATGGCTTGCCTGCTGACATTCGCTTCTGATGTACCGGTGCTGCCATAATCCAAGGTGGATTGGCACAGCCCAATGCCGCGCTCGAGCGCCCGGACCAGCCGCGGAGCAGCGCGCTGGACGCGCGGGTCTTCAACCCGCTCAAGCGTATCAGACACCAGCTGCATGGTCGCAAAGAGATTGCGCAGGTCATGATTGATGCGCGCGACGGCTGCGCCCAGATCCGCCAGGCGCCGCTTTTCCCCCAGCAGATTGCGCAAGCGAATCTGCAAATCGCGCAAAGACCGGGCGGCCACGCCAATCTCATCATAGCGGTTCCAAGCCGTGAGCGTGTTAGAAGGACTCTCCGGGTCCTGGGCAAAGAGCGCCATGGACTGCGCCAGACTTGCCACCGGGCGCACGAGAAGACGGCTAAGCACAAAAAATAGCGACGCGCCCACCGCAATGGCGAGGGCAAAGGCCGCAATGACGCCGCCCAGCAAAACATCAATCAGCGCGTCATAAAGCGACTTCTCCGGCAGAAGGATTTCAATGAACTCGCCAGGCATCTTTTGAATGGGGCCAACCACTTGCAGCGTCCCCTCGCCGCCACGACGAAGGGTTTGCATGGTCGCAAGGAAGCGCTGAAAAAAACCGGCAGTGCGCAAATCAATGCGGGCATCAATGGGCCCTGGCATGGGCGAGGTGAGCACCAATTGGCGGTAGTCTTGTGTCTTCAGCGCAATCGAGCTCACGCCTGCCACCATGAGCAGATCGCTGCGCAAATCCTCTGAGACTTGGTCGTCCACGGCCGCTTCTTGAACGAACACGGCGACCAAAGCGGCTGCCAGGCGTTCGCTCAGCCCATCCGTCCAACGGTTGGTGAGCACCGCGGCGACCACGAAGACTTGAAAGAGCAAGCTTATGGCTAGGACGGCGGTGAGAACACGGCCAGACAGCCCCTTAAAAAGTCCGATACGCGCGCTTTGCCCCGGTTGATGCCCCTCTCCTGTCACCAAAGGTTAAGCGCCTTTACAACACGCTGTACCAAGGGCGCGGAGAGCGCGTCTTTATAATAGGCGTTTATCAAGGCCTTATTGAGCTCGCTATAGGTTGGATAGGGCGCAATATAACCGGCAAGGTCGCGCGGCTTAAGACCCTTTGCAATGGCGAGGGACCACAGATGGATAAGCTCGCCAGCATGGGCCCCCACGATGGTGGCGCCTAGGACTTTGCCGCCTTTCTTTAAAATCAGCTTGGCAAAGCCGCGGCGCTGACCTTCGGTTATGGCTCTGTCGTTGCTGGCATAATCAGCGGTGACCACTTGCACCGCCGAGCCATGCTCTTCCAGCGCTTGGGCATGGGTCATGCCCACTTGAGCCACCTCAGGATCGGTAAAGGTGACATGCGGCATCCCGCTGCGGCCGATTTTGCCGGGGACCTTGAATAAGCCGGATTTTATGAAGTGGCCCGCCTCATGTCCGGCCGCGTGGGTGAGTTGGTATTGGCCGTTACAATCGCCCAACGCGTAGATGCGTTTGTTGGATGTGCACAGGCTCTCATCCACCTCAATGCCGCGCGGCGTGGCGGACACGCCGGCTGCTTCTAGGTTGAGACTGTCTGTTGCAACGGTGCGCCCAGCAGCGACCAGCAAATGCGACGCTTTCACGGTGTTGCTTTCGCCGTCTTTTTCATAAGTCAGCGTGAGCCCATCTTCGGTTTTCGTGGTCGCCGTTACGGAGGTCGCTTCATGCAGCTGTACCCCTTCTTCCGCCAACGTCTCGCGCAGAAGCTGCGCGCCATCGGGGTCAACACGGCCTAAAATAGTGCCGTGCTCAAACACACTCACACGGCTGCCAAGGCGCGCGAAGGCTTGCGCCATCTCGCAGCCGATGGCCCCGCCGCCAATGATGAGCAGATGCTCAGGCAGTTCTTTCAGCGCCCATAAGGTTTCGTTGGTGAGATAGGGGGTGTCTTCTATCCCGGAGATAGGCGGAATGAAGGGCCGCGAGCCAGTGGCAATCACAGCTTTTTTAAAGCGGATCGTTTGCCCGCCCACCTCGACGGTGCGCGGACCGCTAAAGCGGGCCCAATCGCGCAACACGATCGCGCCCAAGCCTTCAAAGCGCTCTTGGCTATCATGTGGCTCAATCGCGGTGATAGCACTGCGCACATGCGCCATGACAGCAGCGAAATCAATGGCAGTATCGCCGTCACGGGTCACGCCCTTCGCGTCTGCCCCGCCAGCATCATGGGCGGCATGAGCGGCGGACAAAATCGCCTTGGAGGGCACACAGCCATTGTTGAGGCACTCGCCGCCCATCTCGCCGGCTTCAATCAGAACGGTCTTGAGCCCGAGCTGCGCTGCGCCGCTGGTGCTGACCAGTCCGGCAGCGCCTGCGCCAATCACGCAGACGTCCACAGTCATATCGGCCGCCATTAGACCTCTCCCTCAGCGCTAGCGTTGTTGCGGCCACGCAGTTTGCGCAGGACAATCGGCAGCATACTCATGGCGATCAGTCCGACCATGGGTGCGATGATTTTAGGATCTTTGAGAACGCCTGCAATGCTCAGGCTTTCGCCATTCTCAATTAAAGTGCCAAAGCCAGCACCAACCGAGCAATACACGGCCACCAGGGGAATAATGCCAACGAAGGTTGTCCAAGCGAAGGTGCGTGCTTTCACATCCAAAAAAGCAGGCACAAGGTTGGCAATCCAAAAAGGAATCACGGGGATCAGGCGAACGGTAAGCAAGTAGGAGATTTGGCCTTGCTCCATCTCCTTATCCACCTTCTCAAGCCAGCGGCCTGCTTTGGCGCGCAGAACATCCGCAAAGGCATAGCGTGCGGCGAGAAAAATGATGACAGCGCCGAGCGTGGCCCCTGTCACGACTGTTGCCGCACCGACCAGTGTGCCAAATAAAAACCCAGCGGCAAGCGTCACCCACACCATACCCGGCACGGAGAGCGCCGTGCCCAGCGCGTAAATGCCTGCCACAGCAACAGGCCCTAAAATCGGGTTGGCCTGGGACCAGGCGCGCAGCGTGCCGTGAAATTCTTCAAGCGCACTGAGGCTGATGTACTGCGTGAGGCCGCTTTGACGCAGCGTAATGATACCGCCCACAATAATGACAACGGGCAGAAGCCGAAGCCAAAGCGGTTTAGCGGGCTGTGAAGACGGAACGGAGCCGGACATGTTGGGCCTTTCTACAAAGAGACATGCTCTTCATATGCGCTCCTGGCCCATTTGGCACACTCAAAGACGCTCACCTTTGCGTGAGCGCCTTTGATGTGTTGGAATAAAGGGTGCTTAGGCGGCGGCTGCTTGGCCTGAGCCGCCAAAAATGGCGGTATACACCTCTTTGCCCTGTGTCGGGTAAAGGAAGGAGACGCCAAGCCGCGTGGGTTCAGCCCAAACGACCAAAACGCTTGCGCGGCTGCCCTGGAACTCAACCAAGGCAACATCGTCAGCTTTGAGCCCATGTGAACCGGTCACCGTCAGCGCCGCGCCTGATTCAGACAGATTATCAATCGCCGCTTCCAATGTTGTGCCATCGTCAACGATCAGATCAAACGGGCCAAGCGCTTTCTCGCCCGATTCGCGCGTTGCCCGGCGCCGTTCAGAGCGCGCATTGGTTTCAGCAATCACGTCGAGCAACCGCGTCTGCAGCGCGCTCACGCTTTCGCGCATGCTCTCTGAGAGGGTTGAAATCTCTTCACTGCAGGACAGCATCGATTTGTTCTCATTGGTTAGGCGGCCGATTTTATCGACCACTTCACCCACATTCGCTGATGCCGATTGAATGGACTGGGCAATTTCTTGAGTCACGCCAGACTGCTGCGAGACGGAGTCTGACACGCTGGTGCTACGCTCGCTAAGCTCTTCGGTCTTGCGCGCGATGGACTGCACCCGGCTAACGGCATTTTCGACCTCATCTTCCATCACAGAGACGCCCTTGCGGATGTCTTCCAAGGAGCTGGAGGTCTGATTGGCCAGCGTTTTCACTTCAGAAGCGACGACAGCAAAGCCTTTGCCCGCCTCCCCTGCGCGAGCCGCTTCAATGGTTGCGTTAAGCGCCAAAAGATTGGTCTGCTCTGCAATTTCCGAAATAATCGTTACGACTTGCGCAATGCGTTGTGCCGCGTCCGTCAGACCGGAGAGCGACTCGCTGACCGTGCGTGCCTCAGTGGAGGTTTCGTCCACCAACGACTGAGTCGCATTCACCTGCTGCGTGACTTCCGACAAGGATACCGTCATTTCTTCAGCGGCAGCCGCAATGGCCTGAGAGCTTTGCGCAGCAGAATTCGTTGCAGCGTTTGCGCCGTCAATCTCTACACCAACCTGCGTTGCCGCGCGCATCACGTTAGCGCCGCTATCACGCGCCTGGTCCGTTAGGCCAGAGATGCCTTGAATCATACTGGCAAGCTCGTTTTCCACGAGGTCAGACAGTTCTTTAAGTGAATTGCTGATGGCCTGCTGCTGCTTTGCTGCTGCTTTTTCTGTGGCAATGCGGTCTTGCAGTTCGCGCTGGCGCGCTTCTTCAGCTTCCATTTTTTCGCGCTCTGCAGCCTGGGCCCGTGCTTCTTCTTGCTCTTTGCGCATGGCCTCGCCTTCAATCAACGTGGATTGAAGCGCGCTTAAATTACGTGCGAACAGGCCCATCTCACTGCGACCCTCACTGAAGGGGATGTCTTGTGAAAAGGAGCCCTGGGTGAAACCATCGACCACCTTCATGAGCGCGGCAATGGGCTTGCGGATGCTTTCCGACAGCGCAACGCCAAGGACCGTCAAGACAGCGATGGCGATCAGGGTGACGACACTCCACATGGTGAGCGCACGCGCGGCTACTTTTTCAGCCGTTTCAGCGCGGGCAATCAGGTCTTCAGCGATGCTGCGTTCCACATCGAAGAGCACATTGATACGGGCGCTGGAGGCGTCAAACCAGTCCTGCGCTGTAAAGCTGCTTGGCGCACCGGACGCCAGTGTGTCCAGACCGGAGGCGCGAATATCAGATACGCGCTGTGCAATGGGGCCTTTGCTGAGCTTATCAAAGGCAGCGAGCGCAATGGCATTGCCGCTTTGGCGCACATAGCCCAAAAACGCGTCCTGCTTTGCGATAAGCGCGCGCTGTTTGGCTGCCATCTCAGCTGTGTAAACGCCAGCATTGAGGCCGTTCACTCCGGCCGAGCGCTCTTGGCCAGCATTTTCTTTCGCTTGCAGGAGCGCGAGAAGCGCGGCGCCATCCGACACAATGTCAGGACGGTCCGTCAGCTTCATGCTGAGCGTGAAGATTGCCAGCAAATCAGACACGACCTCTGTGTAATACGTCGCTGCGGCGGAGCCGCTTACGGAAAGTGCGTCAACAGTGCCGCGGGTTTGCGCCAAGCGCTTAAGCTGGGCAGAGATTGTATCATTAGCCGCTTTCAGGCTGGGATAAGCGCTGAGGTCTTTTGCGGCCTTGTTATAGGTCTGCAGCGCCGTATCGGTTGCCTTGCGCTGGTCTTGCAGATTTGCCGCAAACGCTTCGCCGGCGGATGAGCTAATGTAACCAGCCGTATAGCCACGCTCGCGCTGGATTTGATGGACGAGCGCGCTTGCCATATTGGCTAAGTTCACGGCAGCCTGCGTCTCACGCGCGACAGAGCGCTTTTCAACACCTTGTAGAATATGTGGAACCGCAACCAGGCTAAAAGAAACGACAGCGACACCAACAATCAGCATCAATCGGTTGCGGACAGAGAGATTACCTAAGGACAGTTTCACCTGACACCCCTTTTTCAAAAACAGTCCCG
>JBCCDR010000121.1:0-7708 GCA_039030675.1 Pseudomonadota bacterium
CCAAGCTACCCAAAGCAATTCCTTCACTTCTGCGGTCTTTGATTTTTCTAAAAATGGGCAAACTTTGGCTGTGGTAGTCAATTGCTTTAGGGTAGTCTGGAACCATTTTGGCATGAGCATGAGCTCAACGGGCATGACCGGAACCGCCCGCCAAGGCACATGGCCGAACAGCGCCAGGGCATAGCGCGTAAAGACATTGGTTTTCTCAGCACCGCCCGCTGCCAAAATCGCCTCGCGCGCTTTGACCATATGCGGCGCATCGATGTCATCGCCAGCAATCTTCAGGGCCCAATAAGCTTTGACTGAGGCCGACAAATCCATATCGCCTTGGTAGAATAGCGCCCAGCCACCGTGCTCTTCTTGAATGGAGCGGATATAACTGGCCAGCTTGGCTTCAACCTCTGGCTCTCGCTCATCGAGATAGTGGTTTAAGAAGATGTATTCAGCCGGAATGGTCGCGTCTGCTTCTAAATCAAAAACCCAGTGTCCGTCTTCTTGCTGGCGCTGCTTGAGCGACATCACGGCATCGTGGATGACGTCTTCAATCTGTTGGTCCAAGCTGAGCGAGGCGCGCGCCTGGGCTTCATGCGCATGCATATGGCTGGCATCGCTGCCCAACCCTGCCGCGGGAGCGTCCGTCTTGTCGATATCACTGTTGGGGCTATGCTGTGGTTCGTACGTCATGACCCTGATCGGTTTTTTCTGTTGTACCGCAAAGCGTTATCCACCGCCTATAAAGACTTAAGCGCCTTTTTGCACTAGCTTTTTCGTGCAATGACCTGCGCTGCGTTTTCGCCTGAACGCACAGCGCCTTCGATGGTGGCCGGCAAGCCCGTATCTGTCCAATCACCCGCTAAGACGAGGTTTTCCCACTGTGTTTGCGCCTTTTGCCGCTTTTTGATGCCGTCTGGCGTCTGGTCAAACGTCGCGCGCTTTTCTTTAATCACACGGTAAGGCGGCAACGCACGCTGCGCCCAGCCCATCGCTTCGCAGATTTCTTGCCAGCACTGTTGCGCTAAAGCCTCTGGTTTTTCAGCCATGGCCCGGCCGGCAGCACTCACAGTGACGGACGCTCCGTCAGGGCGCACAAAGACCCACTGCGCGAGGCTTGAAATGAGCCCTAAGAAACTTGGTTCTGCCACATCCGTTTCCAGCGCATAATGAATGTTCAAAATACCTTCTCCCGCGCCGGGGGCTGATATCGCGGGCACCAATTTCGCGGTGAGCCAGGACGGCAATGCCAACACGGCGGTATCACCCGCTGCGAGTGTGATGGTTTCCCCAGCGACGGTCATGCTGGAGACCTGTGTCTCATCAGTCTCTACGGCATCGACCCGCGCGCCAAACCGGATGTCTGCGCCTTCTCTACGTAAATAGTCCAGGGCCGGCGCGATGAGGGCTTCATCAAGCGAACGGCGCGCAATCATCGGCCGGCAATGCGCGCCGCCCTTTAAGATCGTTTCGTGAAAAACCGGCTGCAGCAAGGAGGCTGCGGCTTGGTCTAAAGGCGTGTTCAGCACAGCAAGAACCAATGGCTCCCAAAACCGCGCATAGGCCGGCGAGGCCGTATTGAGCAGCTGCTCGACGCACCCAGGGCCTGGAGCGAAGAGCATACGCAGCGCTGGCAGATAGTCTTTAAAAGATGTTCCAGGCGCACGCGCGGCTGCATCAAACAGCCATGTCGGCAAACGCCCATCGTTTATGGCGAGTGTCCAGCGCTGCTGGCTGGCGAGATCAAAAAAGGGAAAATGAGCGTGAGGCGCGACGTGCCACCCATCGGCGCCAATTGTCTTGCAGTAATCCGCAACGCTCGTGTTGCCCGTTAAGACCAAGTGGTTGCCATTGTCGATGGTTTGGCCAAGGTGCGCATCGTGGAACGATCGGCAGCGCCCGCCGGCATGGGGCGAGGCTTCATACACGCGCACGCGCCTGCCTTTCTTGACGAGATTGACCGCTGCGCTCAGCCCCGCCAAGCCAGCGCCGATGACATGCACATGCCTGCTCATGCGCCTGGTTTCATCCATAGGCGCGCGGCTTTCATCATCAAATCAGCGCGTTGCCGCAATTTGTGAATGGGGTTGGCTGGCGGTTCAAGCCAGTCATTGGCCGCCCAATCATCCAGCTTCTGCCGATACGCATCCATCATCATCATGGCCGGCCGGATAGCGATGGCATCGCACTTCTGCGCAGCCCTTTCAGCGGCGTGATACTCCGCATACGCCGCCTTCCCAAGCTGCGCGCGCAGGGCGGCGAGCCCTTCATGGCCCGTCAGATAAGCCGCTGGGACAGCTTCCATCTGGCGCTCTATCAAAATCTCCCGGGGCACATATATCCGGCCGCGCGCGGCATCCTCTTCAATATCACGCAAAATATTGGTCAGCTGCAGCGCTTGGCCCTGATGGTTCGCCAGGGCCCGCGCATCTGCGCTTGCATCGCCAAAAATACGAATACAAAGCCGGCCCACAGCGCTAGCCACGCAGTCACAATAATGGGTGAGCGTCTCCCAATCAGGCCGCGCAATGGGGCCAGCGGCATCCATCATCATGCCTTCAATGATGGCTAAAAAATCAGCCTGGCGAAGGCCGTAGCTGTCAATCGCCTGCACAAGCGAGCGGTCCAGAGCGTCCGCGGCGTCCCCATCATAGAGCCGGTCAATGTGCACCACCCATCGTTCCAAGGCGCGCATGGGGTCGGGCACATTGGCATCGCCGTCGGCAATGTCATCCACCACTCGGCAGAATGCATAGACGGCAAAGAGCGCATTGCGTTTGTCCTGCGGCTGCAGGCGCATGGCCCAATAGAAGCTGCTGCCTGCCGCGCGAACCTGGGCGGCAACTTCGGCAGCATCAGAGCGGACGCTAGCGGCTGCCATAGGCGCGCCCTTTCCAAGCGTTGCCCTGCCCCGCCATATGGGCCGCGGCGGAATGGATGGTCATGGCGCCATAAAGCAGGGTCACCAACGGCAAAAATAGGGCCTGCCAGCGCGCCTGACCATAGAGATGAAGCGTTGGCATATAGCTTGCGGTCATGAGCGCCGTTGCAACGCTGCCCACGCCCGCCAAACTCCATTCACCTGCCAGCACGCCCGCACAAACAGCGACAACCGGCGCAATGAAGGTGAGCAAAAGGCCGAGCAGGCAGCCAATCAGCAGGAACACGTTGTATCCCAGCTGCACATAGGCGGTGCGTCGCACCATGCTCCATATGGACCCCAGCGAAGCGTTATCGCGGAGGGATTTGCTGGCTGTCCCATGGCCGAGCCAGAGCCGCCCGCCAGCGTTCTGCACCAGCTTAGCAAGCGTACAATCATCAATCAACGCGCCTTTAAGGGCTTCAAAACCGCCAATTTTCTCCAGCCAGACGCGCTCAATGAGAATACAGCCGCCCGCCGCGCCAGCCGCCTTGCTATCGCGGCGCGACACGGCTGTGAACGGGTAGAGCAGCTGAAAATAGTACACGAACGCTGGGATGAGCAGCGCGCCCCAGAAGCCGCGCGTATTCAGCCGCACCATAAGGGAGGTCAGCGCGCTTTGGCGTGCTTGCGCCTTGGTGACCAGCGCGGTGAGCACTTCAGGCTCATGCACGATATCGGCGTCATTCAGCCAGATATAATCCGGCGTGAGCCCGCGTGCTTTGATATCCTGCCAGCCAGCCTCCAAGGCCCACATCTTGCCGCTCCATCCCGCAGGCAAAGGCTGCGTACGCACGATGCGCAGGTCAAACAAGTCAGCGGCTTTCGCGCGGGCGACAGTCGCGTCCTCGCTTTGATCATCAACCAGCAAAGCGCCAAGCTCACCAGGGTAATTCTGCCCGCGGATAGAGCTGATCACCTGCGCAATCGTGTCCTCCTCATTGCGCGCGGG
The DNA here is from genome assembly GCA_039030675.1 of Pseudomonadota bacterium. GTDB lineage: Bacteria > Pseudomonadota > Alphaproteobacteria > Sphingomonadales > CAKZYD01 > CAKZYD01. The sequence continues at coordinate 3,864 of JBCCDR010000121.1, forward strand.
AATGAGCGCTAAAACACTCGGCGTGCCGACGAGATCTTGCTGGGGGCGGCCAAGACGTTGGCGGCCACGCCAAAACCCATCACGAAAAAAGACGAGCCACACCCAGATGAAAAGCGAGAGGAGTGCGGAGCCATAAAGAGCTGTCATGATGGCAACGCATAACGCGCCAAAGCCCCCACGGCAATCAGCGCCATGCGCGGCTTTGAAAACACAACACGCTGCGCCAAAGGGTCTTGGTTGGCCAGCGCCTCTACCAGGCGTTCAGCCAGGGCTAAGATAACGGCGCTTTCCGCGCCAAGACGCTTTGATTTGCATTGCGGCAGCAGCGGGCGGGCACGCACCAGCAGGCCGCGTGTTTCTTCCAGGCATCGGTTTAACACCGCGCGCATCTGGCCCGTAAGATGGGGGCTCGCGAGATTTTCTACCTGTGCGCCATGGCCAGAAATCCAATCGAGCGGCAGATACACCCGGTCCATCTCGCGATAGTCTTTGCCGCAGTCTTGCAAGTGATTGATGACTTGAAGGGCGTTGCACAGCATGTCTGATGCGGGATAGCCAGCCGGGTCTTCCCCATGCAAATCAAGGAGATAGCGGCCAACGGGCGAGGCTGAGCGGTTGCAATAATCCATCAGCTCGCCCCAATTGGCATAGCGCTGCTTGACGGCATCTTGCTGAAACGCGGAAATCAAGTCCAGCGCATGCTGCTGCGTGACCCCGCATTCGTCCAGGCTTTGGCGCAACCGCAGCGCTGTGGACACTGGGCCATGGCCGCTTTGCAGCGTTTCCGCATAGGCATTCAGCCGGGATATCTTCTCTTGCGGCGGCAGATGAGGCGCGTCGGCTATATCATCGGCCTCACGCGCAAAGGCGTAAAACCGCATCACATGCGGCCGCAGAACTTTGGGCAACAGAAAGGAGCCAACGGGGAAATTCTCCCCGCCTGAATCTTTCGATGCATCTACCGCAAGCGCGCTTTTGGTCATAAAATATGGAACTGCCGATTTTTTATCAGCAGTTGTAGACCCAGCAGTCGCTTAGGCCAAGTCCGCAAACCTGCGTCGCTGGCCTAATACGCTAAATATGAATGGGGCGCCCATGCACGGCGAGCGCGGCCTCTTTCACAGCCTCAGAATGCGTTGGGTGTGCATGGCAGGTGAGCGCTATATCTTCCGCTGAGGCGCCGAACTCCATGGCCTGCGCGGCCTGCGCAATCATGGTGCCGGCGACCGTTGAAATGATGTGCACGCCCAGGACGCGGTCTGTGTCCTTGTCTGCCAAGATTTTCACCAGGCCATCTGTGTCGCGGTTTGCCTTCGCGCGGGAATTGGCCATGAACGGGAACTTGCCGACGGAATAGGAAACGCCTTCTTCTTTCAGCTGTTCTTCGGTTTTGCCGACGCTGGCGACTTCTGGCTTGGTGTAAACCACCGCCGGAATGACGTCGTGGTTCACAATACCGTTCAGCCCCGCAATGTTTTCAGCGCAGGCAACACCTTCATCTTCCGCCTTGTGGGCGAGCATGGGCCCTGCAATCACATCGCCGATGGCCCAAATGCCGGGCACGTTGGTGGAGAAATCCGCGTTGGTATGCACACGGCCTTTGTCGTCCATCTCAACCCCGGCTTTATCGAGCGCCAACGTCTCCGTATGCGGCTTGCGGCCAACGGACATCAGCACCACATCACATTTGATGTCTTCACTCTCGCCGCCAGCAGCGGGCTCGACGGTGACCGTCGCTGAGCGGGATGTGGTCTTCACGCCGATGACTTTGGTGTTGGTTTTCAGCTCCATGCCCTGCTTGGTCAGGATGCGCGAGAACTGCTTGGTGATTTCCTTATCCATGCCCGGCGTAATGCGGTCCATATACTCAATCACAGTGACTTTCGCACCAAGCCGGCGCCACACGGAGCCCATTTCCAGGCCGATATAGCCGCCGCCGATCACCACGAGGTGATTTGGAACTTTCGGCAAATCGAGCGCTTCGGTCGAGGACACAACGCGCTTGCCATCAATCTCAATGCCGGGCAGACCGGCAACGTCAGAGCCAGAGGCGATGATGCAGTTTTTAAAGCTGTGCTCCTCGGCTTTGTCTTTTGCCGGCGTGACAACGAGCGTGGATTTGTCTTTGAAGCTGGCCGTGCCTTTCAGCCAATCGATTTTATTCTTTTTAAACAGACCTGCGACGCCCTTGGTGAGGTCTTCGACCGCATCGTCTTTCTCATCGAGCATGGCGCCTAAATCGACTTCAGCGCCTTTCACTTTGACGCCCCATTTTTCCATGTGGCCGCCGGTGATTTCTTCGTAGAGCTCAGAGGCATGCAGGAGCGCTTTAGAGGGGATGCAGCCGACGTTCAGGCATGTTCCTCCAAGCGTCTCGCGCTTTTCAACGCAGGCTGTCTTAAAGCCCAACTGCGCGGCACGAATGGCCGCCACATAGCCACCAGGGCCAGCTCCGATTACGATGACGTCATACTCTGCCATTTGAAAGTCCTTGTCTCATTTCCATCGTCCTGAACTTGATTCAGGACCTCATTCAACGGCCTGAAGCCTCACATCACCGAGGTGCTGAATCAAGTTCAGCACAGCGGAAAACAATCCGATTACAAATCCAACAACAAACGACCTGGATCTTCCAAGCAGTCTTTCACGCGGACAAGGAAAGTCACGGCTTCGCGGCCATCAATAATGCGGTGGTCATAGCTCAGCGAGAGGTACATCATGGGCCGGATTTCCACCTGGCCGTTGATGGCCATGGGCCGCTCTTGGATTTTGTGCATCCCTAAAATGCCGGACTGGGGTGGGTTTAAGATGGGCGCTGACAGCAGCGAGCCAAAGATCCCGCCATTGGAAATCGTGAAGGTTCCGCCCTGCAGCTCATCCAATCCCAACTTGCCGTCACGCGCGCGCTTGCCGAAATCAGCAATGCCGAGCTCGCAATCAGCAAAGTCCATGGCGTCGGCGTCTTTGAGCACCGGCACAACCAAGCCGTTGGGCGCGGATACAGCGACGCCCATGTTCACATAGTTGGAATAGACAATCTCATCGCCATCAATACGCGCATTGACGGCCGGCACTTCTTTCAGCGCGTGGCAACACGCCTTCACAAAGAAGCTCATGAAACCGAGCTTAATGCCGTGCTTCTTGGCAAACACGTCTTTGTAGTCATTGCGGATAGCCATCACCGCCGACATGTCCGCCTCGTTAAAGGTGGTTAGCATGGCGGCGGTGTTTTGCGCTTCCTTCAGCCGCTCAGCAATGCGCTGGCGCAGGCGTGTCATGCGAATGCGTTCTTCGCGCGGACCGGCCTCAGCAGCAGGCGCCGCTGCCGGCGCAGGGGCCGCAGACAGCGTTTTTGCGCTGCCTTGCTCAATTGCTTTCATGACGTCGCCCTTGGTGAGGCGGCCATCTTTGCCCGTTCCCGTAATGCTTGACGGGTCGAGGTTATAGTCTTCCACAATGCGGCGCACGGCTGGCGCAAGCGGCATTGCGCTTACCGGACCGCCAGTGGCGGCTGCCGGGGTTGGCGCAGGCGCGGGAGCTGGTGAAGGCGCTGGCGCAGGAGCAGGAGCAGCCGCTTTTTCAGCGGGCGCCGGCGCTGCCGTGGCCGTTCCATCCGGGTCAATCACCGCAATCAGAGCGCCCACTTCAAGGGTGTCACCCTCCGCAGCAACCAGCTCGGCAATCACGCCGGCAACGGGCGCGTTGACTTCCATTGCGACTTTATCAGTCTCGAGCTCGACGATCGGCTCGTCTTGCGCAACGGCCTCACCAACCTTCTTGAACCATTGCCCAATGGTTGCCTCGGTCACAGATTCGCCCAGCTGGGGGACTTTGACTTCCTCTGC
>JBCCDR010000122.1:0-7706 GCA_039030675.1 Pseudomonadota bacterium
CAACAACGTCAAACAACGCAGATCTCATCAACGGTTTAACGGACTTTTTGCCCTGCTCTGTCGCGATCACCGTGGCGGCCAGATGAAACCCGAAATTTGAGTAGTAGTCTTGCGTGCCCGGCACACTGCGGAGCTTCGCTTGGCTAAAACCATCTCGCAATTCACCGATGGAGTAAGGCGCCCAGATGGTGGGATCGACGCCTTCAGGAAGGCCGGCTGGCACGGGGATATTTTTGCGGTTTGGAGGGTTGCTGCTCAATCCTGCATGATGCGTCAGCAAGTGTAGCAACGTGATCTTTGCTTTGTCAGACGTTTGATCGATCGACGCATTACCCAATGTCTCCACAATTGGTTTGCCCAAGTCCAAGTCGCCGCGGCTTGCCAGTAGTCCGGCCAACGTACCAACCAGACCCTTGGTGATGGAGCCCACTTGAAATTGGGCATCGGGGGTCAATGGACGGGTCTGCTGCAAATCATAGTGACCCGTGGTCTTCAAGAAAATCGCGGCATCGCCTTGCACGACGGCGATGCTGAGTGCTGGGAAGATATGGGACTGGCCTTGCAGTTGCTCAGGAATGAGAAGGTCTAGCTGTTTATCGGTATGGGTTTGCGCACAAGCTGGCGTTGCGAGCGCAAGGGCAATGAGCCAGAGGTGGACACGTTGAAGAAAAACTATGTGACGTCTCCTGAAAGCCCGCCAAGACAGACATATTTGTCTTCTAAAAACGCATCGAGTCCGCGCGCGCCGCCTTCACGGCCGAGGCCAGATTGTTTAACGCCGCCAAAGGGTGCTTCGGCCGCACTCAGTACGCCAGAATTCACGCCCACCATGCCATAGTCGAGCGCTTCTGCAACGCGCCAAACACGGGCGATATCTTGACTGAAGAAGTAAGACGCGAGCCCCACTTGCGTATCATTGACCTGCTCGATAAGTGCCTTCTCACTGGAGAAGGTCATCACCGGCGCAACAGGCCCAAAAGTTTCCTCCTGCGTGACAAGCATGTCTGGCGTGATACCGGTGAGCAGTGTCGGCTCGTAGAAATTGCCGCCAAGCGCATGCGCCTTACCGCCCGTGAGAACCTGCGCGCCTTTTTTCGCCGCGTCTCGCACATGACGGTCCACTTTATTGACCGCCGCGCCGTTAATCAGCGGGCCTTGATCAAAGGCATCTTCATCGCCCGGCCCGGTGGTGAGCGCACCGATCCTGTCTTTCAGCTTATCGAGGAAAGAGGTGGCCACGTCTTCATGCACAAAGATCTTGTTTGCAGCGATACAAACCTGCCCCATGTTGCGGAACTTACAGGCCATCAACTGATCAGCGGCGAGGTCTAAATCAGCGTCGTCAAACACGATGAAGGGCGCGTGGCCACCCAGTTCGAGCTCCAGCTTTTTCACCGTCTGCGCGCTTTGTTCTATCAGGAGCTTTCCGACAGGCGTGGACCCTGTGAAACTGACCAAACGAACGTCTTCACTCGCCATCATAGCGCCGCCAATCGCTTCGGCGTCTCCAGTCACGACACTGAATACGCCTGCGGGAAGGCCGGCTTCTTCGCCGAGTTTGGCAAGCGCCAAAGCACAAAAGGGCGTCTCTGGCGCTGGTTTGAGAACCTGCGCGCACCCAGCGGCGAGCGCCGGCGCACATTTGCGCGTGACTGTCGCGATTGGAAAGTTCCAAGGCGTTATGGCGGCCGTGACACCAATGGGTTGGCGCATCACAAGGATACGCTTGTCGCCTTGCGCGTGGGGCAGAATATCGCCAGCGGCACGGCGCGCTTCCTCCGCAAACCACTCAATGTAACTGGCGCCATACACGACTTCAGTGCGGGATTGGCTGAGCAGCTTGCCCTGCTCTAACGTCATGAGCCGCGCCAACGCATCTGCATTCTCAACAATCAGCGCATGCCACCGCTTTAAGACTGTGTGGCGTTCCGCTGGTGTGCACGCGGCCCATGCACGCTGCGCTAAGACGGCAGCTTGAATTGCACGTGTCGTTTCATCAGCCCCCATGCGCGGCACATGTCCAATCACATCACCATTGGCTGGATTTACGACAGCATCTGTGTCGCCACTATCCGCGGCGCACCATTCCCCTGCGACGAAGGCGCGTTGCATCAGCAACTGATTATACGGTTCAGGATTGAGCACGACTAAAATCCTCCTGCTCGACGGTCTTACCTCTTCGAGCTATTTATCACTATACAAAGATATATTGCGCCGTCCAGTCTAACCACTCTCACCCGATTTCGCAGCTACCGCATCAAGCTCAAACAGCCAGGTGTCGTCCATAAGCGACGCTACGATCAAAGCCGTCGTCGCGGGCGGCGGGTCTGGCAGATATGTTTGGCGCACTTCGCGAAGAATGGGCACATGCGCCTTATCGGTCAGATAATAGGTGAGCTGGACCAGCGCATTTGCGTCCAACCCTTCGGCTGCAAGCGCTTTGAGAAGGTTTTCAAAGGTTTGACGGATCTGTGCTTCGATATCGCCGGCGAGCGACCCATCCAAGCGCGCGCCAACCTGCCCCGCAATGAAGACGAGGGACATGCCGCCGGGCACGACCGCAAGATGGCTGTATTGCCCAGCTGGGGCATGCAGAGTGTCCGGATTATAGCGCCTCACAGCCATCACCCGCGCAGGGCCTCCGCAGCGCGTTCTGTTGCATCGCAGATCTCTTCAATAACCGCGTCATCCATAATCAGGCACGGGAAGTACTTGATGACTGTCGGCAAGATGACGGATGTCGAATGACAGACCACCCCCGCATCGAAGACGGCTTGATACACATCGCGCGCACGCTCTGGCTGGGTGATCTCCAGTGTTGTGGCTGCGCCATAAGACGTCCCGGGGCGGAAAATATCTGGGTTGCGCTCTGCGACGGCGAAAAGCCCATCACGCAGTTTTGGCCCCATGTCGTTGACGTTTTTCAGCAGCACTGGGTCACTCGCCAGTTCCAGCACTTTCTGCGCCACCATGCAGCTGATCTCATTGCCGCCAAGGCTGCTGATGTAGGAGAACTTATGCTCGTTCATATTCTTATCGTAGATCGCTTCATTGGTAAGAAGCGCGCTCACGGGATAGAGCCCGCCCGACAGGCCTTTGCCGGTGATCAACATGTCCGGCTCAATATCGTAATATGAGCCCATCCAGAGCTTGCCGGAGCGGCCAAGGCCCGTGCGCGTCTCATCAAGGATGAACAGAACGCCTTTCTTCCGGCAGGTTGCTTGCAACGCTTCTAGGAAGCCTTCAGGCGCAGGCGCGAATGTCTCATAATCTTGGGGTTCGACAATGACGGCCGCATGCTCTTCGGTAATGACCTGATCCATAACTGCCGGATCACCATAGGTCGCCATGAAATCCACATGCTGCGTTGGCATATTATAGTGATCGATGATGCCTTCATCGAGTGAACCGGTGACGAGGCCAGCGAAGCCGGAATGGCCGTGATAGCCATGCCGGTACGCCAGCATCTTTTGCCGCCCCGTGTAACGGAAGGCGAAGCTCACCGCCATGTCGACAGAGACGGTCGACGCAAGCGTGACCAGCGAGCGGTTTAAGCTCGCAAACGGCGCTTTTTCGGCAAGCATGTCTTGCAGCTTGAGATACTCAAGGTTTGGGATCGCCCACAGTCCCGTATCCCGGCCTTCATCCAGGGCGCGCCGCAAGGTTGCCGCAATATCGGGGTTGTGATGGCCGAGCGAATGCACGCCGCCAGCATTGCCGCAATCGACGACGCGCTTCGTGCCCTCTAAATTCCACATGTGGCAGCCGCTGCGCTTGCCAATGACGAAATCCATGCCTTTGGCGCGCTGGCGCTCTGCGTTGGACGCCCAGGACCGGTCAATATAAGCGTCAAAGACCGCGGTGCTGGTGCCTAGCTTTTCAGCTTTGAACGGTGCATTCATTCGATATTCCCCAAAGTGTTAGATCAAAAATCAGACGGGATCAGTGCTGTGCGCTCTTGCGGCGTTACAGCGCTTGGTCGGCTAAGCCAGAAAAAGAGGAGCCCGAGGCCGATCCAAAACAGAAGCACCAGCCATTCAACGGGCAGCGTGCCGCTAGAGGCTTCGAGCGGCGCATAAAAGGCATAAAGGGTGACAGCAGTCGCACTTAGAATGGCAAGCCAGCGCACCGGCGTTCCGCCAGGCATGATAAAGACCCGGCTTTTCGCGTCAGCGCGTTTGGCATAGATGGCCGAGCAAATGCAGATTGTGAGATAGACCAGCGAGAATGCGAGCGCCCCGGTATCCACGATGGGCCCAATCGCGCCCTTGCCCAGAAATGCTCCGCCAACACCCAGCGCGCTGATGAAGATCAGCGCAAATGCAGGCGTATTGTGGCGCCTATGCAGCCCCCCAAAAGCCTGCGGCAACAACTTGGCCCGGCCCATGGCGAAGAGAACGCGGGCGGCGCCGAAGGTAAACGCATTCCAGGCCGTCACCAGCCCTAACAAGCCAGCAACGAGCACCAATTGACTCCCGAATTTTGAGCCCATCGCAGCGGCGATCGCATCGGCCGTGGGTAGATCTGCCCCGATAATGTCAACGCGGGGCAAACTGATCGCAGCGGCAAGGATAACAAGCGCATAAAATGCAGCAGCAACGCCGATGGCGAGGAGCAGTGTGATAGGCACCAACTTGATCGACGCGTTTTCCGATTTCTCGCCCAAGGCCTGCGGGATCACATCAAAGCCGCTGTACCAATAAGGCGCGGTGACAATCACAGCGAGGATACCTGGCAAGACCAAGCCATCCGCATTTTTTGCAAAGCCTGGCTGCAAGTTCGCAGCATCGCCGTTCACAAAGGCAAACCCAGCGAAGACAAGCACGATCGCAAGAAGGCCGTAGGTCAAAACCTCCTGCAGCATGGCAGCCTGTTTAGCGCCGCGAATGTTGAACCAGGCCAGCGCGACCATCCCAAGCACACCTGTCCCTAAACCGATGGCTGAGATTTCGCTGCCCGCTAAGCTATAAAGCGCTGGGCCTTTTAAGGCCGGCACAAGGGCTTCTAAGATCCACCCGACCGAGATGACCTCAAAGATCACCACACCCACATAGCCAAGCGTGAGGAGCCAGCCGACGAGGAAAGACGCCTTAACGCCAATCACTTCATGGGCGAACGCAACCGCGCCGCCCGCGACCGGGTACACTGTCGCAAGCTCTGCATAACACAGCCCAATCAGCAAGATGACGAAGCCGCCGCCGACAAAGGCCAGGGCCGCACCATAAGGGCCTGCGTCGCTCAGCCATAAGCCAAGCACCGTGATCCAGCCAACGCCGATAATCGAGCCGAAAGCCAGCGAGAAGAGCTGGCGCAGCGTAATCTCTTTGTCCAGTTTGCTGCCTGGCGCTGATTGTGCTGGTTCGGTCATGCGAGCCCTGCCGTTTCAAAGAGACTGAAGCCTAGCGCAGGTAGACAAGGCAGTGCAGCGGAAATTATAGCGCTAGACCGATGAAATCATCTGTCATAAGAATGACTTTCTAATTCCACCAGGAAAATAGCGCCATGTATCAAACAGGCCTAGACAGATTGGACCTCAATATCCTGAAGGTTTTGCAGACCGACGGACGGCTTTCCAACGCTAAGATTGGAGGGAAAGTCGGCCTATCAGAAAGTGCGACTTTTGCGCGGCTCAAGCGCCTGGAGAAAAGCGGCGCAATCGTTGGCTTCCCTGGCCAGTTGGACCTTAAGAAAGTCAGCGCGCATGTGATTGTGTTCACCCTGATCACGCTGGAAGATGACCGCAATGAACAATTGCGCCGGTTTGAAAACCAAGTTGCAGAAAGCCCTGAGATTACCGAGTGTCACTATATCAGCGGTGGGTTTGACTACCTCCTGACGTCAGTCGCGCCAGACTTTGAACGCTATATGCAAGTCATCGATGCGATCCGTGAGGCCAACGATAATATCCGGCAGTATTCCAGTTTTCTCAGTGTCCGCAAAACAAAGCAAACACCAGCCTCTCTTGATGTCCTGACTGGACATAATAACAGTCGTTGATCCGTTTATGTTGGGGTGATCTATGATCAGCATTCGGCCGATACAGGCATCTGATGAGCCCGCGTGGAAGATGCTCTGGACAGGGTATTTGGAATTCTACGAGACGTCAGTCTCACCTGACGTCTATGAGACAACCTTCTCTCGCTTGTTGAGCGACGGACCCTATGAACCTAAGGGGTTTTTGGCCTTCTCAGGCGAGGCAGCCGTAGGCCTAGTCCATTATCTTCCGCACCGCCATTGCTGGCGCAGACAGAATGTTTGCTACCTTCAGGACCTATTTGCCGTGCCAGAAGCACGCGGACAGGGTGTTGGCCGTGCCTTGATTGACGCTGTGTATAAAGAGGCTGACCGGCAGGGTCTTGGCGCCGTCTATTGGTTGACGGCGGAAGACAATCGCACCGCGCGCATCCTCTACGACCAGATTGCGAGCAAAACGCCCTTCATCAAGTATCAGCGGTAGGACGCCTATGAGAGCAGCCGTGCTTGCGCAGCCTGCTCGGTCACGCTTCCGTCGTTATTGCGGGTCACCCAATAGGCCGTGCAGCCTTCTTTTTGGGTCACAATCTCGCGCACGTCTTGTCCAACAACGTGGACGCCGACATTGTCGTCGATAGCAAGCCCAGGCGAGGTTAAACGCCCCGCTGCGATATGATGCTGGAATGTTGGCCGCCGATCCGGCCTTGCGGAATAATGCGTATTGCAAGCGCCCGGCACGAACCCTAGGCAGTCTAATGGCAGCATGGTTTGCGGCAAGGAATCGGTAATGCAGTCGTCAAACCAACAGATTGCGCCAGCACTGGTTCCGCTCAAAAGAACGCCATTCTCCCAAGCCGTCTTTAGCGCCGCGCCGATACCCCAATCCTTCCAAAGGGCAATCATGTTGCGGGTCGCCCCGCCGCCAACGTAGATGCCATCAAAGCGTGAAAAATAGTCTTCAAAATCAGCTGTGTGGGGTTTGAAGAGGTTGAGATGCGCGGCTGACACGCGATGCGCTGCCATGGTGCGGTAAAACTCTTCGATGAGATCAGGCCGATCCCCTGTCGCGGTACCAAGATAACATATTTTGGGACACGCGCTTTCCATCAGGCTCAGCCAGTGGCGCTGCAGCAACGGCGCCTCCCAGGGGTCGACATAGAACCGTCCGCCGATGGCAAAAATCTGTCTTTTGTCGCTCATGAGGCCGGCAGACCCTTGATGCCAGACGCAAAGCGCTGCCAATTCGCGACATAATGCGCCGCAGACTGGCGAATGCCCTCAATCGCCTCTTCATCAAGCATACGCACCACTTTGCCAGGCACGCCCATGACCAGACTGCCGTCGGGGATCACCTTGCCTTCCGGAATCAAAGCCTTGGCCCCGATGATGCAGTTTTTGCCAATCTTTGCGCCTGAGAGGACCGTCGCGCTGATACCAATGAGGCTGTTGTCGCCGATCTCGCAGCCGTGCAGCATCGCCATATGCCCGACAGTCACACCCTTGCCGATCTTGAGCGGATACCCTTCATCCGTGTGCAAAACGGTACCATCTTGAATATTGCTGTCTTCACCGATGACGATCTGCTCATCATCACCGCGCGCGACCGCGCCGTACCATAAGCTCGCGTGGCGCTTTAGCGTCACCTTTCCGATGACATCAGCGCTGGGCGCGACCCAGCTTTCGCTATCGCACTCGGGGGCCACCCCATCTAGTTCGTACAGTGGCAAACGTCC
>JBCCDR010000123.1:0-7680 GCA_039030675.1 Pseudomonadota bacterium
CCATTGCTTAACGGCCATGGGCGCCAAGATTAGCGGCGTTGGGACCGCCACGCTGGAAGTCACTGGCGTGTCAGAGCTCCATGGCGCGACGCATGCCGTTCTGCCCGACCGTATTGAAACGGGCTCTTATATTGCGGCCACAGCCATTACAGGCGGCGATGCCATCCTGGCCAATACACGCTTGGACTTGCTTGGGCTGGTGCAAGACCGCTTTGAAGCTGCTGGCGTGCGCCTGACGGAAGAAGATGGCTGCATCCATGTGAAAAGCGAAGCGGATCGGCCGCGCCCCGTGCAGATTAAAACCGCGCCCTTCCCTGCTTTCGCCACCGACATGCAAGCCCAGTTCATGGCGCTCATGACAACGGCGAAAGGCACCTCCAGCCTTTCAGAGACCATCTTTGAAAACCGCTTCATGCACGTGCCCGAGCTCACCCGCATGGGCGCGAACATTCAAGTCAATGGCGGTGTCGCCATCGTTGAAGGCACGCAGAGCCTAGTGGGGGCGCCTGTGATGGCCACGGACCTGCGCGCATCCATGTCGCTCGTGATTGCGGCTCTTGCCGCAGACGGCGAAAGCGAAATCAACCGCGTGTACCATCTCGACCGTGGCTATGAGCGCCTCGAGGACAAACTCCAAACGCTTGGCGCGGATATTGAGCGCGTGTCCGCCTAAAGCGAGACTACGGGATTGCTCATATCGTGGAGCGGCTCCGCGCCCGTCTCGGTGACGACGATGAGGTCTTCCAAATGACACGCGCCCCAGCCTGGCTCGACATGCGGCAAGTCAACGGTGAGTGTCATGCCCGCTTCTAGCGTAATATCGTCTTTGACAAATCCCGCATAACGCTCGTCGCCCGGCTCATCGGTATGCTGCATGCCAACGCTGTGGGGATTGACGATAGCGAGTTGCTCGCCAAGCGCTTCCTTACGCACCGCATTTTGAGCAGCCTCGCGGATGTCGGAATAGCGCACACCGGGCCGGATCATATCAAAGGCGGCTTGCCAGCCCACTTGCAGCTTGCGCGCTTTCGGCTTGAATCCCGCGGGCGGCGCGCCCAGCATGAACGTACGCCCATAATCTCCATGATAGCCATTTTGCTCGCTCACCGCGTCAACCAAAATGGGGGCGCCCTCCACGATCTCCCCATGCGGCAGCCCATGTAAAGAGCCAGCAACGATGAAGACAGGAGCGTTGCCGCGTTTGGCGCATTGGGCGGCAAAAAGACGCTCGATATCCGCTGCGCGCATGCCCACTTCCAGCGCGCTCATGGCGGCGTCCGCAGCGGCAGCGTTGGCCTGGCTTGCCGCGCGCATCAGGTCTATCTCACCTGGCGTCTTCACCATCCGGATGCGGCGCATCAGATGCCCGCCGTTTTGCCACCTTACGTCCTCAAGACCATGCGATTGAGCAGCCTGCAGCACATCTGCGCGATCATAGGCGATGGACGCGGTCTCAAGTCCCAAGTCCTTCAGCGCCTTCACCAAACCCCATTGGGGGCTAGGCACACTATTGGGCGCAAATTTATCGAGATAGGCCAGCATGTCCCGGTCATTTGCCGTCAAGCTGCCGCCATGTGTTGACCATCCCATCGTGGGCGGAAAAGCCTCCGGCATGGCGGCGCTTTCAAGCGCTTGATGGTCCACAGCAGCGGTGAAGGGGATAATATTTTCTGGGTGCCAGCCTGGCTGCTGGCTCAGGCGCCATACATCCACGGCCGACGCCACCAACGTCACAGGCCTTTTGGGATCACGCGGCACCACAACCAAACCGGGCCACTCAAACCCCATGTGGGAGAGAAATGGCTGATAGCCCGCAAAATAACGCACATTCACGCGCTCTAAGGCCACAAGAGCGTCCAGACCGCGATGCTTCATCAGCCACCGGGCGCGCTCAAAGTTCGCAAGCGGTGAAGTCTCCATGCCTATCGGTGCCCCTTGCGTTTTTGGTGCAATGGCAACCGCCGCTGCCGCACTGGCCGCTAATGTTGCCGCTCTGCGTGTCATCATCATAACTGGGCCTGAAACGTTGTGTCGCTCTCTTTCGAGATCTTGGCACAAGCGTTGATCTTGCACCAGCGGCCCATGCAGCTGTATTCACTGCGCAACTTAAACCTGTCGAGGTCGCTGCCGTCATGGCCAAATTGAGCCCCAAAGCGCTAAAGCTGCGCGCGCACGACCATGAAGATTTGGTGCGCCTGTCAAGCTTGATGCAGGACGCCATCGTGGCCCCTAAAGACATGCGCTTTGACGCCAAGGCGAAACGCTTTGTTTTAGCAACCAACCGTTTTCGCTGGGAGGCCAGCCGGGGCGTTCTCGGCCTGCCAAAACGGCCAACGCGTGTGCGCAGTATTGTGCGCTTTGACTATGTGGAAAGTGTCCAATCGCGGGGGCTGAACACGTCAGATGATATTCCGCTCAACCTGCTGGCCATCACTGTGCAAAGCGATGCGCCAGGCGAGAGGATTGTGCTGTCTTTTTCAGGCGCGTGCGACATCGCCCTGCAGTGCGAAACTGTGGATGCAACGCTGGACGATGTCAGCGCGCCATGGGCCGCGAATGTGGCGCCAAAGCACCAGGTCTAAACCCGCTTCCATACGCCTATCTTGCCATCGCCGGTCAGCTAAGGCACAAGCATATCCAAGGCATCAGATAGGAAAACCGGGTGCACAAAACCGCGCACGCAGCCGTGTTGATGAGTTGGGCCAGCCTTGTCGCTGAACCGGCCTTTGCCCAATCTGCCCGGCAAGGCGTCTCGACGGGATGGACGGCTGCCTTCCTGGTTTTGCTGGTCGCTGCGCTTGCCCTCGGCATCGCCAGCCTGATTGCGCGGCGGCAGACCGAAGCCCGGGCGAAACTGCTCGAAAACGCCTCTCAAACGCTGTTGGCGCTGGCAAGCAAAAGTCCAGATGCGTACCTGCTTGTCCATGGCGATGGCCGGCTTGTGGTGTCTGATAGGCTGCGCGAATGGCTTGACCTGCCTTTTGCGCCGCGCCAGCTGACGGACCTGGGCCCTGGCGAAACCGGTGGCGGCATGCAGCTGGATGGCTTTCAGCGCTTGTTTGAAGCGATAAAAGCCGCCCTTGATGGGACAACGCCGCGCACGCAGCTCAAAGTGCTGACCCAAAATGGTCAGCGCTCCCTAGCCGCCAACATTCTGTGCTGGGAAGACAAAGAAAGCCGGGCCGTGGCGCTATGCTGGATGCGTGATATCACCGAGATTGAAGGGGTCTTAGCGGCCAATCAAGCCGGCCAAGGCAACCTACGCAGCGCGCTGCATGCCGCGCGCACGCTGCTGGAACGCGTGCCGCAACCCGTGTGGTGGCGCAGCAGCGACACGGCAGACCTCATCGACGCCAATGCCGCCTATATCAAAGCCGTTGAAGCAGGCAATCTAGATGAAATCGTCGACGGCCAGGTCGAGCTTGTGGGCCGCGGGGAGAGCGAAGCCCAGCGCGGCCTCGCCCTGCAAGCCCAAACGGACGGCGATATGATTGGCCGCGACGCACGCGTGGTGGTGCGCGGAGAACGGCGCGCCTACCGGCTCTCAGAAATCCCGCTTGGCGACGGCGTCATCGGCGGCATCGCCCAGGACAACACACCCGCTTATGAACTTGAGGAAGAGTTGGGGCGCTTCGCTGAAAGCCAAAACGATATCCTCAACATGCTCTCCAGCGCGGTCGCGGTCTTCGGGCCCGAGCAGCGCCTTATTTTCTTTAATACGGCCTTTGCCGAGCTGGCAGGCCTGAGCGCAGCCTGGCTGAGTGAAAAACCCCATCACTCCGAAGTTTTAGAGCGGATGCGCGAGAACCAGCGCCTGCCCGAACAGGCCAATTTCCCAGCCTGGAAACAGCAGCAAATGTCGTACTACACGGGCCTTATAGAGCCGGAAGTCGATACCTGGCATTTGCCCGATGACACCACCTTGCGTGTCGTCCTCCAGCCCCACCCCTTTGGCGGCATCTTGCAGTTGTTTGAAGACGTCACAGACAAGCTCGCCCTTGAGCGCTCCTTTAACACCCTGATTACCGTGCAGCGCGCGACGCTCAATAACCTGCGCGAAGCAACGGCTGTGTTCGGCGGGGATGGCGGCTTGCAACTGCATAACCAAGTCTTTGAAGCGCTGTGGCAACTTGATGGCGACACTCTAGCGCGCAAACCACGCATTTCGGACTTGGCTGAAACGCTGGCCGATAAATTTGAAGAACGCGATGACGCGCAGCGTTTGCAATCGGCTGTCGTCCAATCAACCGTCGCCCGCACGCCCTCAAACGGCCAAGCCAGCCTGGCCGATGGCCGGGTCATTGACTATACAGCTGTGCCCCTGCCTGACGGCGCGGCGCTGCTGACCTGCTCGGACGTAACAGCCTCCGTGCAGATTGAGCGCGCCCTGCGCGATAGGGCCACCGCACTGCAGGCGGCAGACACGATGAAATCTGAATTTGTGACCAACATGTCCTATGAGCTGCGCACACCGCTCACCAGCATCCTAGGCTTTGCGGAAATGCTGGAAGCGCAAGTCTGCGGGCCGCTGAATGAGCGGCAAAACGCCTATATCGCCGACATCTTAAGCTCCTCCAGCCGCTTGCGCGATTTGATTGATGGCATTCTTGACCTGGCCGTAAGCGATGCAGGCCAGCTGGCCATGGACCTCGAAGATGGAGATGTCGCTGACCTGCTGTCCCATATCATTGAGGCGCAAAGCGAGGCCAGTGCTGCGAAGAACGTCACCATCAGCGCCAACCTAGAAGACAGCGCCGGCCAGCTGGACATGGACCGGCGCAGGCTCTCGCAAGCGATTGGCGCCGTGCTCGACAACGCCATCCGCTGGGCGCCTGAAGGGGGACAGGTGGACGTGCACGCCAAAGGCAGCGCTGCGGAGGTGGAGATCCACATCACCGACAATGGTGCAGGCATACCCGAAGAGGAACGCGCCATGGTGTTTGAGCGCTTCCAGCGCGGCACCAATATCAGCGGCAACAAAGGCGCCGGTCTTGGGCTCTCGCTTGCCCGGCAGTTTGTGGCCCTGCATGGCGGCACCATAGACATCTCCCCAGCGCCGGAGACTGGCACGACCGTGCGCATCACCTTGCCGCGCAACGCCAGCGAAATTCTTGCTGCAGAATAGGCGTGACTGACCTGTTTCGCCTCTATTCCGCGCCGCAAGAGGTGCCGCAAAGCGTGCTTGAAGAGGCTGCAGCGGGCCTGGCGGGCGCGCTGTCAGAGCATGAGGTGATTTGCTTATTCGGTGATCTCGGCGCTGGGAAAAGCACTTTCGCGCGGGCCTTTCTGCGCGGCTGCGGGGCGCTTGGCGACATTCCCAGCCCCACATTCACCATTGTACAAATCTATGACGAGATCGGCCCGCAAGGCAGCGACGTCTGGCATGTGGATGCCTATCGATTGCCGGGCCCTGAAGAGGCAGAACCGCTCGGCCTTCTGGAGGCCTTGGAGGACGCCACCTGCTTGATCGAATGGCCCAGCAAAATTCACGCTCTCTTGCCAACACACCGCATAGATGTGCACCTCACAGAAGCATCGTCCCCAAGCCTGAGAACACTGCACATCAAGGAGGTGTCTCCGTGACCAGCGACGCACGCTTTGACGCTTTTTTAGCAGGCACGCCGTGGGCAAAAGCGCTGCGCGAGCCGCTGCCAGCAGACGCCTCAACCCGCCGCTATATCCGCCTGTTTGACACGCAGCGCGGCGAGACAGCGTTGCTGATGGATGCCCCGCCAGAAACGGAAAGCAAGACGGGCGCTTTTGTGGAGATCGCCCAGTGGCTGGGCACCGCAGGGTTTTCCGCGCCTGAGATTTTCAAGGCTGACCTATCGCAAGGCCTAGTGTTGCTGGAAGACTTTGGGCAAGGCAGCTTTGCGCATGTCCTAGAGACGTCGCCTGAGCAAGAAGCAGCCCTTTACGACTTAGCCGGCCAGACCATTGCAGCCTTAACGCAGCATACACCGCCTGATGTGCCGCCCTATGACCATGCAGAGCTCACCAGAGAGCTCGATTTATTTTGCGATTATTGGTGGCCAGATACGCTTGGCAGCGCCATGCCAGCTGCCGTGCGCCATGACTTTTATGCCGCCTGGGAGGCACCATTGGCGCTGCTGGCTAAGGCTGTTGCACATCGACCCGCCATCACTCTGCGTGATTTTCATAAAGACAATCTGTTCTTCCTGCCCGCGCGGGAGGGCATCGCGCAGGTGGGTCTGATTGATTTTCAAGATGCGCTGGTGGGACATGCAGCCTACGATCTCGTATCCTTGCTTCAAGACGTCCGCCGCGATATCCCTGAGGCCCTTCAAGAGAGAGTATTCGGCGACGTGTCCAACGCCCTTCATGACCCCCTATTGCGCGATGCCTATGCCGCCTTCGGCGCGCAGCGGGCCCTTAAAATACTCGGCATCTTCGTGCGGCTTGATACGGTATATGGCAAACCCGCCTACCGCATGCATTTGCCGCGCACATGGGCGCGGTTGCAGCAGAATTTGAGCGTGCCTCTTCTGGAGCCGCTCAAACACTGGCTTGAGACCCACGGGCCTGAACAGCGGAGCACCGGCCAATGAGTGTTTTGCGCAAAGACATGCAATCCCTGCAGCTCAACCAAAAGGCGCGCCTGCCTGAGACGGCCATGGTGCTGTGCGCCGGGCTTGGCACCCGCATGCGCCCGCTGACGGACGATAGGCCAAAGGCGCTTGTCGAGGTCGCCGGCAAACCGCTGCTGGCGCGCACGCTCAAGCGCTGCAAAGCAGCCGGCATCAACCGGGTGGTCGTCAATGCCCATTATCAAGCCGATGTCCTTGAAGAGTTTGTGGGCGGCTGGAAGGGCAAACCACGCCTTGAAGTGTCCGATGAGAGAGACACCCTGCTGGACACAGGCGGCGGCATTCAAAACGCTTTGCCCATCATTGGGGACAAGCGCTTTTTCGTCATCAATTGCGATGTGCTCTGGCGCAATGGGCCCAATGATACGTTGCGCCACCTCGCGCGGCATTGGGACGGCAAGAAGATGGACGCGCTGCTTCTCCTGGTGCCCATGACGAATGCCAAGGGTGTTGGCGACAAGGGCGATTTCACGCTCACGCCCAGCGGGCAGATACGCTGGCCCAAAGAGCGCAGAGTGGCCTCCTTTGGGTTTGCCGGCATCCAGATGCTCCATCCGCGCGCCTTTGAAGGCCGCGCGCTCAAGCCCTATTCCGTGCGCGAGATTTGGAATGAAGCGATGGAAAAGGACCGCATCTATGGCTGCGTCCACGAAGGCTTGTGGTGCCATGTGGGCACACCCAGCGCCATTGCACCAACAGAAGCGATGCTTGGCGCTTAGGTGGAACAGCGGCAAACGCATGTTTGGACCATAGACGCTTCCCAGCCTTTCGCCGCGTGTCTGGTGCATGGGATTTTAGAGCGCTTTGGACGCGCGCCGCTTGCGCTGGCTGAAACCGTGGTCTTGCTGCCCAACCAGCGGGCGGTCAGGACCGTCCAAACGGCCTTTCTACAAGCCTTTGAGGCGCAAGCGTCCCTGCTTCCCCGCTTAGCCGTGCTCGGTGAGGATTTAGACGAGGGGCTGATCAGCGAGAGCCCCGTATTCGCAGGTGGCGGGGCTTTGGATGCCACCATTGAGCCCATGGCGCGCCTTAAAATTTTGGCGCAATTGATTGACCGCTGGCAAGCCGACAA
>JBCCDR010000124.1:0-7664 GCA_039030675.1 Pseudomonadota bacterium
CTCTGCGGGAATGGTCAGTCCTGCACTGGCGGCGGATGAAGACAAAGAGCCGGGTGATGAGAAAACCAAAGACATGGCGGGGCAAAGCACGCCTGCCAATGAAAACGTCCTTATAGAAGCACCAGCCGGTGACTTTGCAGATGACCCGGCGATGATGAGCCAATCCGAACTCGCGTTATTGCGCGATCTGGGCAAGCGGCGCACAGAGCTGGATGCACGCGAGCGCGACTTGGAGATGCGCACCCGCTTGTTGGAAGCCGCTGAGAAGCGGGTTGAAGGCAAGATCTCTGAGCTCAAAGCACTGGAGCAGAAAGTCAACGGCTTACTGGTGAAGCATGAAAGCCAGGAAAATGAAAAACTGGCCAGCGTCGTGAAGGTTTATGAGAAAATGAAACCTGCCGATGCTGCGCGCATCTTAGAAGGCCTGAGCATGTCCATTCAGCTGGATGTGGCCACGCGGATGTCAGAATTGCACATGGCGCCAATCCTTTCAAAGATGTCAGCTAAAGGCGCGCAGAGGCTCACCACACAGCTGGCGACCAAGCAAGCTTTGGATCTTGGTAAAAACGTCAACTAATCCTTCAGTCTTTTGCCTGCATACTCAGGCTCAAAGGTTTGAAACCTGATTCAACTTTGGTGAAGGAGATCATCCATGTCACACGGCGCTGCGACCCGCCAAGCAAGCCATGCCATTGCTGCAGACATTAAAGCCGGCGCGTCCGTGCAAGGACAAACGGTGTCTGTGAGCGACCTCAGCGGCACTGTCGAAGCTTTGATGCACCAATTCCAAGGCGATGCTGAGCAAATCACCAGCCGTGTGTCTGAGGAAGTCAACGAACTCATCGCTTTCATTGAGACAGCCAAAGCTGATATCGCAAGCATGCAGCCTGCAACGCTGGTCAAGCGCGATCTGCCCACCGCCGCTGACGAGCTGGATGCCATTGTTGATCATACAGAAGCTGCTTCCAATGAGATCATGGATGCCGCTGACGCCCTCTCAGAGATCGCCACAATGTGCGAAGGCAAAGTCGCTGAGCGTGTCGAAGAAGTCGCAACACGCATCTATGAAGCTTCAAGCTTCCAAGACATCACCGGCCAGCGCATCACCAAAGTGGTCAAAGTCATCAAGTATATTGAAGACAAGCTCGACGACCTGGCCGAAGCCATTGGCGACTTGGCAGGGGAAGACGGCGTGATCGTGAAAAAAGATGCCACGATCGACGCTGAAGGCGATGATGCCTTGCTTAACGGACCTCAGCTGGAAGGCGAGGGCAATTCCCAAGACGATATCGACGCGCTGCTCGCCAGCTTCGACTAACATGCGTTTGGGCTAACGGGATGTATGAAACAGGGGCGCAGAGAGCATTTTAGCACTGGAGGGCAAGAGCAGCTGCCATTTGTCAGCGTGTTCTTAGTCCTCGTTTGCTTGTTTGCTGCGCTCAATAGTCTTTCAGCGCCGTCGCAAAAGCAATTTGGTCCCATCCAAGACTCGCTCAAAGAGACGTTTGGGCTAAAGAAATCCAAAAAAGATGTTGTAAAGCAGCGCTTTGACGCAGAAACGGCGCAAGCCATCGACGCGCTGTGCACATCCTTCAGCGCGCGGTGCATGCAAGTCGAAAACAAAAGTGCCGTCGGGACCTTGCTCGACGTTCCCGCTCTGCGCTTCAGCGCGTCTCAATCCGGATTGTCGGCGACAGGCACGGCCTTCCTGCGCGGTGTTGGCGACCTGAAGCGACACACGGCGCTGGTTGTTCCAAGCGCGGCCGATCTTGCGGGCGCGGACATCACGATTTTGCTGGCTTTGCTTGAAGAGTATTCCGGCAAACAATCCTCCGTCATTCAATCAGACGCGCTCGTGAAAGGCGCGGCGGGCTTCCTCATCATGCCGACGGGCGACATGCCATGACCGCTGCAGATAAAACGCCATCTCCAGCCGTGCATGGTTGGCTAATGTCTTTCGGTGACTTGCTGGGCATCTTGCTTGCTCTTTTTGTGATGATCCATGCCGCCAGTGACGCGAGCGCTGTGCGTCTGAGCGGGGCGATTGTCTCGCTGACAGAGGGGCTGGTCGGTGAAGGACAGGATGATCCTGCTGATTTAAACGATCCGCAGCGCTACACATTCGCATTGCTCAGCCGTAATTTAGAAGCGTTGCCACAATGGCGTATCAGCGAGACTGAGTCGGGAAATGTTACCTTGCAGCTGCAAAATTGGGCGCTTGAGAATGCGCTGGGTGATGGCCTCTGGCTTGAATCCATTGAACGTTTCAAAAGGCCCGTCTGGCTGACGGTGTCTGTGGCCGATAGCGCCGATGTGACAGTCGCTGCGAGCGCTATAGCGGCCCTTAAAGACATGCGGGCCTCACTTGGGTTGACCCAGCCTTGGCAATTCAGCATTCGCAAGGTTGGCAAACCCACATTGACGGGCGTGCAGATTGATATCGGCGTTGGTGACAGCGATATTGGCTACTGGAAAACGCGCTCCGCAAAGGCGCTAAGCAGTGAGTTGCAGTCATGAGACATGGTCTGTTATCCACTTGCGCCGTGCTTCTCTTGGCAACTGCTGCGCCCATTGCTGAAGCACAGATTACAGGCGTGCGCACGGGCATTCATCCGACATATGCGCGCTTTGTTTTCGATACCGAGACCCCTGCAAAGGCTGACTTGTCTCAAGCAGGCCGGACGGTCACGCTTTCCCTTGACCAAACGGCGGCGCAAACGCTGACGCTGCCAGAGATTACAGCGCCCTATCAGGCCTTCGTTAAAAACTGGGCGCTGTCGCAAGGTGACTCCACCACGACTTTAATGCTTGAGCTGCAAGACAATGCCGACATTCGCCTCGTGCAGGGCAGTGACGTGGTCTATGCCGATGTGTCTGTTAAAGCTGCAAAGGCACCCGCCGGATTTGGCGCGATTGCCGATGCGGCAAAGGCGATGAATGCGCGCGATCAACAAGCAGCGCAGGATGAAGCCAAGGCCATTGCCGACGCACAGCGTAAAGCTGAAGAGGCTGAAAAAAAGCAAACACAAGTCGCTACGCAAAAAGCGGCGACTGACGCAGACATAGGCCGCAGCCGCCTGACGGATATGGAGGTCTTGGTCCAAAACAGACCGTTTGAGACCCGGCTGACTTTCCTGTGGGATGTGCCCGTCCCAGCGGCGATTTTCCAGCGTGCCGGCGTGCTTTGGGTTGTCTTTGAGACGGCTGTGGATGTCAGCCACCAAGGCGCTGTGTTTTCTGCCGACCAACGTTTGCGCACTGCTGAGCAGCTCGACCATCCCTTTGGGACTGTCTTGCGCTATGACCTAGCGCCTGACCAATCGGTGACCGCGCAGCGTGAAAACACGCGCTGGGAAATCGAAATTAAGGAAACTCTGGCGCGCCCGCGTGACCCCATTGTCATGACCCGCCAAATGGACCCCACGGATGGATACCGCGCCTTCTTCGCGCTCGGTGATGCTGGCAGCCGGTTTGTGCTCGCCGACCCGCTGGTGGGGGACACCATGATTGTTGTGCCCAGCAGCTTAGACGGCAAAGGGATAGCTTCGCGCATTCAAGGCCCAGGCTTCACGGCTTTGCCTTCAGCCCAAGGCGCAGCCTTTGTAGAGCTGGGTGACGGCATTGACGTCCGGCGGTATCGCAATGGCGCTGCCGTTTTCGGGGCCCAGGGCTTATCGCTGTCTCAAACAGGCGGCGAGCTGTCGGCTGCCAATGGCGCGCGGGCGGTTAGGCTCATTGACCTAGCAGGTTGGGCCGGCGACGCAGCCGTGCCGGAAATGAAGCGCAAGCATGCGTTGCTGAATGCGATTTCTCTCGCGCCTAAAGTCAATTTAAATGACCGTCGGTCAGCTTATGCTCGTTTCTTGGTTGGACAGGGCATGTCTGTTGACGCCTTGGGCGTTATGCAGGTCATGCTCAGCGATGATGCAACCCTGATTAAGAACCCCACGTTCCTGGCCATGCGCGGCGTTGCCCGCTTGATGGCACGGCGGTTTGAAGGCGCCTATACCGATCTGATGGCATCAGCGTTGGATAGCGAGCCCGACGCTTACCTCTGGCGCGCTGTTGCGGCCGAAGCAACAGGTCGTCACTCTGAAGCGCTCACCTATTTTGAACGCGGCGCGGATGTCCTATCTCTCTATGACGCGGAGGACCAAGCGCGCTTTCAGCTTGCCGCCGTGCGCTCAGCCAAAGCTTTGGGCCGCACCGATGTGGCGGATGCAGAGCTGCGCCGCTTGGAAGCGCTGGATGCGCCCACGCCGTATAAAGAATGGGGCCAACTAGAGCGCGCGCTCACGCAGCTGTCGCAAGGCCAAAATGAAGAGGCCAAGAACATCCTCGGCGTGCTGGCCGTCACAGCGCCGCGGGCCGTGGAGGCGCGCGCGCGGTATCACTTAGCGCTCACCGCGCTGAAGGAAGGAAACGTCACGGTCGCGGACACCATTGAAAATCTGGAGAAGCTCCGTTTCGCCTGGCGCGGCGATGCGTTTGAACTGGATTTGTTGGAGACAGTTGCGGACTTGTCTTGGCAAGAAAAGCAGTATCGCCCAGCGCTGAGCAGTCTGCGCCAAGCGGTGACGTATTTCCCCATCAATGACCGCACACGCGCTATCACGCGCAAAATGGAAGAGCGCTTTGAAAGCCTCTTTTTGAAGGGCGGCGCTGATGCGCTCGACCCGGTGACGGCGCTGGCCCTGTATTATGACTTTAAGGAGCTGACCCCGCTTGGTTCCAATGGCGATGCGATGGTGCGGCGCTTGGCGGACCGCCTTGTTAACGTTGAACTCTTCAGCCGCGCTGCCCAGCTGCTTGAACACCAAGTCACCTATCGCTTGGAAGGCATTGCCCAAGCGGCCGTCGCAGAGCGTCTTGCCATGGTGCATTTGCTTAATGATTCGCCCAAAGATGCATTGCGGGTCCTAAGGGCGACGCGGGCCAGCAATATACCCAAAGACCTGCGCGCCAGCCGTTTCCGTGTGGAAGCGCGGGCTTTGATTGACACCAATCGCTATCAAGAGGCCATCGTGGCACTTGAGGCTGACCGCACCAAGGAAGCCGACATGCTGCGCGCAGATGCAGCCTGGGGCGCGAAGGATTGGGGCCTTGTCCGTTCGACAGCGCGCGCGCTGCTTGCGCAAAGTAAAGAGGCGCCAGCAAGCGATGATGAGCGCCGCCATATTCTGCGCTGGGCCATTGCCGCCACCCTTGGCAATGCGCCCCAAGAACTTGCTGAGATTCGAACGCGCTTTGGTGATGCCATGCGCAAAGGCCTGTATTCAGAAGCCTTTGAAGCTATCGCAGGCAGCAGCGAAGGCGCTGCTGATATGCCGCGCCTGGCAGGCAACCTGGCAGACGTTGCCACGCTTGAAGCCTTTATGGATTCCTACAGAGCCGCCTTCCGCAGCGAAACGCCCGTTGGTAGCTAGCGGTGGCAGCTAGCCTATAAAGCTCTTCACCAGCGAGCCTGCCACCAGCGACCAGCCGTCCACAAGCACGAAAAAGATGAGCTTGAAGGGCAGGGCAATCATGATGGGTGGCAGCATCATCATCCCCATGGACATGAGGACGGATGAGACCACCAGGTCAATCACGATGAACGGGATGAACAGCAGGAAGCCGATTTCAAAGGCCCGCCTGAGTTCACTGATCATGAATGAGGGGATGAGCACTTGAAGGCCGATATCTTGGCGTGTCTGCGGGGTTGGGTCAGCGGATAGATTGACGAACAATTCCAAGTCATCCTCGCGCACGTGCTTGAGCATGAAGGTTTTGAACGGCTGAGACATCAGCTCAAAGGCTTCGCCAGGCTCGATTTGCTCTTCCAGCAGAGGCTGCAGGCCGGCGTCATAAGCCTCCTCGAACACTGGGGCCATGACAAAGCCGGTCATGAACAAGGCCAATGAAATCATGACAATGTTGGGCGGCGCTTGCTGCGTGCCCATGGCAGACCGCAGAAGGGACAGAACCACCACCATCCGCGTGAACGACGTAACGGTGATGAGAATACTCGGCGCGAGCGACAGAACCGTCAGCAGCAAGACCAGCTGAACTACGCGGCCCGTTAAGGTGCCTTCTTCGCCTAGGTCCAAAGAGAGAGCCTGGGCATGGGCGCTGTCTGCACCGAACAGGCCGGCGAGGACAATGGCGGAAAGGAAGAGAAGACGGATCATAAGGCGTCTCCAGAGGGGGGACCGTAATCCCGGCTTTCCACAAGCTGCTCACCTGTTGCACTGACGAGCAGTGTGTGTTCGCGCTTGCCGACCTTCACGCGGAGCAAGGATTTCCTGTGCGGTAAGTCGAGACGCTCTAAGACAGCCATATTCTTCTCATCGCCGCTTCCCGGCTCGCGCAGAAACTGACCGCCATAGCGCTTAAGCAACCAAAGGCCGCCCCAGAGCAACGCCAGAACAAACAAAAGCGCAGCAAGCGCGCGCATATAATCAAGTGCTTCCATTTACGGCGCCTGCTCTTCAGCAACGCTGGCGGCATACACGCGGGCCAGAATTTCTGAGATGATGCCGATGGCCTCAGCGGGCAGGGGGCAGTCCTCATCTAATGTGCTGAGGATGTCCATGAGGGCGGGATCTTGGCGGACTTTAACGTCTTCTTCAAACGCAAGGGCCAGCATAAACTCAGCCAAAGCGCCTTCCGCCTTGGCCGTCATGCGCGCATCATCGCCTGTGCGGCCTTGAATGGCCGCAGCGCGGGTTAAAGGGTCGGAGAGCGGATCGCCAGATGTCAAAATGCGGGCCTTCTGCCACGTTTTATCGTTAACGAACCTTAAGAAGCTGGCCTTTAAAACAAGGTTAATGCAGGCACCTGGCAGACAGATAAAATTTTATTCAATCTGTCTCTTTACGCGATCTTAACGCCCTGAGCCGACCATGGCGCCCTTGAGAGAGTGCGTCATTGGGCCCGTTCTATGGATCTGTCGAAATCACCCATTTTGGAAGCGGTTACGCAGCGCATGCGCTGGCTGACGGCGCGCCAAGGCGTGATTGCCGAGAATATGGCCAATGCGGATACCCCTGGATACCGGCCCAAGCGCCTGAAAGATCAGTCATTTAAAGATCTGTTGTCACATTCTACCGCCATGTCGGGCAATGGCCCCGCCATGCGCAAGACGGACAGCAAGCATCTCGGCGTTGGCGGCACAGACGGCACGCGTGCACCCCAGGACTATAAAGCGCGCGAAGTGGCTGATGAACGCCCCAACGGCAATGGCGTGACCTTAGAAGACGAACTGGTCTCCATGGCGGAAACGCAGATTGAGTACCAAACCATGCTGAATGTGTACCGCAAGCATCACCAGATTTTGCGCACTGCACTGGGCAAGCAGAGATAGGATAAGCGACCATGGATTTCGGCTCTTCCATCATGATTTCCACGTCAGGCATGAAGGCTCAAGGGGCCCGCATGCGCGTGATTGCCGAGAACCTGGCGAACTCATCTTCCATTGCGGGCAGCCAGGATGAAGACCCCTATCGCCGCAAAACGGTGAGCTTCACCAATGCGCTGGACCGTGAGCTGGGCGCGCGTGTGGTCAAGCTCGACAAAGTCGGCACAGATAAAAGCGAATTCGGCCGCCGCTATGACCCTGGCCATCCGGCTGCCGATGATGACGGCTATGTGCGCACCACAAATGTGAACGCCTTGGTCGAAAC
>JBCCDR010000125.1:0-7639 GCA_039030675.1 Pseudomonadota bacterium
CTCGTACTAGAAAAGAATCCTCTCAATACTCTAACGCCTACACCGGATATGGACCGAACTGTCTCACGACGTTCTGAACCCAGCTCACGTACCGCTTTCATGGGCGAACAGCAAGCGTTCGCCTTGGGTCGGTACGTCATCGAATAGGTCATACAGCTTGGCGCGCATTTCATCAGTGGCAGCGCGCGCGGCGCGTTGGTCGCGGATCACGCGCGGCGTTATCATAACCAGCAGCTCAGTCCGGTCGCGCGTATTGGCCCGGGATGTGAAGGCGTTGCCAATCACAGGGATGGAGGACAGCACAGGAATGCCGGTACGCCCTAAAGAATTCGTGCGACTGGTGAGGCCGCCTAAGATGACGGTTTCGCCACTTGCGATAGCAACAGTGCTTTCAAAGCGACGCTGCTGGATCGTCGGTGATGAGATGCCTGATGTCATTGTCTCAATCACATCAGAGACTTCTTGAACAACATCAAGCACGACCAGGCCATCATTGGTTACCTTTGGCCGTACGCTTAAAATGACGCCAGTTGACCGATATTCGATGTCATTCACGATCGGTGCGTCAGGCACGAGCGTACTGGCGGCGGCGCGGGTTTGGACTGGTACTTCATCGCCCACCTGAAGGCGTGCCGTTTGATTGTCGAGCACCATCATGTTTGGTGCCGACAAGAACTCCACGTCAGTGACTTGCCGCAGCGCGCTCAATACGAAGCGCACATCGGTTGTATCCAGCACATAGTTAAACCCTGAACTTGCTGTCGCTGTCCCAGCATTAGCAACGTTCGTGAAATCAAAAGAGCTATCGCCGCTTTGGAAAAACCAGCGCACGCCAAATTGCAGGTCGTTGCTGAGCGAAACCTCGAGCAGTGTTGCTTCAATAAGGACTTGAACGGGCAAAACATCCAGCCGGTCCAGCGCCTTCTTGATGGGCTGATAGGTGTTATAATCCGCATACACGATCAGGGCATTGGTTGAGTTGTCAGCAATGACGCGCACATCGCTATTCACCCCCTCTTGGCCACCCGAAGTGCCAGGAGGTGCGGCCGCATTCTGGGCAGCAGGCGTTGGCTGAAAACCGCCTAGGCCGCCACCACCCAAACCATTGGCGTCGCCGTTGGTTGTTAAAGTGGTGCCAGTCAAACCCGGCGCAACGGCGCCAGCAGGCTGGCTGTCATAAAGCGCTTGAATGGAAAATACGCGTCCTACAATACGCGCGAGCTCTTCCGCGCGGCGGTTTTTAACCGGGTAGACAAAGAGTTGTTGGCCGTCGCCTATGCCTTGGTCGAGACGCTTTATCCAGCTGCGTGCTTGGTCTAATGCTGCATTGGTTTTGGCGATCACCAAAATCGCATTCATGCGCTCAATGGCGAGATAGCGCAGAGCGCCTTGCCCACCGTCTTTGTCTCCACCGCTGATGCTTTCTAGCTCTTCAATAAGAGTAGACGCGCGCGCTTCATTGAGTGGCTCGAGTGCGAAAGCCATATCGGACATGAAGTCCCTATCGAGGACCGAAATCACATCGGCGATGGAGCGCTGTTCTTTCGCAGAGCCAATGGAGAAGACAACATTGCGCTCTTCATCAATCTCTATCCGGCCGTTCGCGGGCGCGAAGTTTTCAAGCATACGCCCCACAGCAGCGGCGCTTGCATGGGCAAGCGGCGTTACACGGACGCTGAGCCCGCGGCTGGCAGCTTCTTCAAAACTGAGCTGCCTGGTATCGCTGCTGCCTGACTGGCGCACAATGCGGTACAGCCCATTGGTCTCAATCATCGCCGCGCCATTCATGGCCAGGATTTCTTGAAGGGTGGCGAGCAGCTGCGACCGGCTGAGCGGCTTGTTGGTTTGGAGGGTCACCGTCCCGTCCAAACCATCTTCAATCATGTAGTTTTGGCCCAGTTTTTGGCTTAAAATCGTGTCGACAACTGTCGGCAGATCAGCCTTGACTAGGTTGAGGCTTGTCCCCGCCTCTGTATCATCCGCACTGGATAGCTCTTCAAACCGGCCAAGCGCACGCGATGTCTTGCCGCCGGTTGACGCGCGCTGCACAAAACCTTTGGGCCTGCTCTCAGGGGTTTGCGTGACTGCTGAGGTGTAGCCGGCACCGGCTTGCTGATTTGATGTCTCAAGCGCTTTGGCCATATCTGCGCTCATAACCCGCGGTCCCGTTCCGTTGGGTGTTGTGCAACTGACAAAGGAAAGCGCGCTGATGCTGCAAAGCAAGAAGTGCGAGCACCGTCTTTTGGAAGAACGTGTCATCAGATATCCGGATTATGCTTCTATTTAGTTGTCAAAGATGAATTGAGACGCATCAAAGCGTTTCTTGCGCCGACGATTTCGCTTTGATTGAGAGCCTGAAGTCTTCGAGGAATTCACAGTTTGGTTATCAAAGGCGAGAACCAGATTGGCGACGTCTTCGCCGCGTTCGAGGCGCATGCTTCTCGGTGCGATATCGACGACGCGCCATCCGCTCAGATCATCGCCAATATGCACTGTCTTCGTTTCGTTTGCTTTTTTCGTCCAAACCAACGCTGAACGCACCTGCTCATCAACGAGAATACCGCGCAATTGGATATCCTGCGCTTTCACAACTGTTTTGGCACTCTGTTCGCGCTTGCTTTGGCTCTGACGGTTGGGCTCAAAAATTGGCCGTGTAAGTGTTTGGTCGAGCGTCGCCAACGGCGGTAGAGGCTCCAGGGCGGCCGGCACCGTTCGTTCAGAGACGCCGTTTTGTGCGATTGCTGTTAAATCGAGCGGCTCTGGTTGCCGCAGCGCTTTTGTAGCGGCCAACACACAAGACAGCGTGATCGCTACAGCGACACCATTAATTGCCAAGGACGTGTAGACCGACGACATTTACGCGTGCTCACAAAACAACGGGCAATCGAGTTGCCCAACGTCCTTGGTTAATAAAGAATTAATACAGGTTGATGTCACAGCGCTGCCCTTTGCCTATGGGCCGTCCCAGAGGCCGAAAACAGTCAGTTTTGCCACTAAATCACGGTCTTCGGACGGTTCATCATTGCGGTTTGGGCGTGTCTTTCGCCGCACCTCTAGGGCTTCTATGAAGAGGCTCGGAGCCGACTTCTCTAAACGGTATAAGGCTTCTTGCAGCGCCTTTAAGTCGAGCCGCGTTTCAATGCGCAGAGCGAGTTTTTCAGCGCCTTCAAATGATTGAGAGGGTAGAAACTGCAAGCGCTCCAAGGGTGCGTTCACAGCCTGAAAAGCGCTACGCACGGCCTGCTGTACCTTGCTTGCCGCGATGGCTTCAGAGCGTCCATCGAAGGTGTAGGAGATTTCTTCTTTGTCCGGTGCCGCGCCGTCTGTCGCTTCGAGGGTTTTAAGCTGCGTCAATTCCGACGCATAGCGCTTCAACACTTCCGTATCTCGCGCGATTTGAATGCTTGTATCGCGCAATGCCCCGCCAAAAGGCAGTATGAGGATCGCAGCAATCAAAAAGAGGACGCCAAGCAGGAGTAACACGGCAAGAAGGCGGCTTAAGAGTGTTCCAGGCTCAAGGACAGAGGTCATGTTTGCGGCCGTTTATCGATGGTTAGCCTTAACGAAAATCGCTCTCGCTGGGATTGTGCGTCTTGGACAATTGGTTCGGAGAATTCTGGGCTAGAGAAAAACGCAGAGCCGTCAAATACGCCGATGAGTGATGCTGCGTCTTTTGCCATACCCGTCAAAAGGACGTCGTCGGACTGTAAGCGCAGCCCAGTAAGCCAGGTATCATCTGGCAAAAGCCGTGTTATCTCTTCTAAGACCTCAACGCGGCTTATGGTGAGCTGCTTTAAATCCAACGCGCTCTGGTCGGCTGAACTGCGGGTTGCGCCCTTTAAGTGGCTCAACGACGCCACTTGGGCGCGAGTGTCTTCTAGCTGCGTTCGCAAGGTCTCTAGCTGGTTTTTTTTCCCATGAAGATGCGCTGCGGCTAAAGCAACGCCCGAAATGAACGCAAGACCGATGAGCCAAGGCATGATCCTTTGACTTAGCGCCTTCTTCATGGACAAAGCCGCATTGGTGTAGAGCGTGAGGGGGCGCCCTTGCGCGCCGAGGCCATCCTCCACGTCGACACGTTGCGGCGTTATCCCTGCGTCATAACAGGTGTCCAAAATGGCTTTCATCTTCGCGCGCGGTATCACGAAAACGTCAGCCTCGAGCAAATGCTGCTCTGGCAATCGCTCTTTGACGCGCGCCGCGAAATGAACATCATGCGCTGCAAACGGCGTTAAGCGGTCCATTTCGAACTGAACAACGTCGTCCAATGTCTTTTCAGCTGCCAGCGGTAGCTTTGCGCAGTGATGCATTACCTCGCTTGGCGCGAGGGACAAGACCGGCGTTTGCGTGGCAGCCTCTTGAGGCTGCTCCAGCTTACCGTCGCGCCAATAGGCTCGGTCTGTTTCTCCAATCCCGGCAAAGCGAACACGTACGTTGTGCGGCAAGAGTGCGCCTAGTTCTGTAAACCACCAGCCAACACCGGCGCTCAGCGGTGCCCAGGACACAATACTGCTCATGACGTCTGTGCCTCGATGTTGAAGATGTGGCGGATGTCCTGATCTGCGTTGGCGCGCTGGATACGCAGCTCAACAAGCTCAGGCAACCGAGCGTAGCCTTGCCAGGTGGTATACCACCCTGCGATGCTTTGTTGTGACGGGCGCCCATAGTATCGCAATTCTACGCTCTCAACGTTTTCCTCCAACACGGTCGCTGGCGTTTCATCGAGGCTGAGATTGCGGCTGGTAAAAGGTTTGAGCTTCGTCATCAGCTTGTGGTCTGGGCTGACAAAAAAAGTGACCAGTGTGTCGCGCTGATCTGGCAAGATTTGTGGCGGCACAGCGACGAACGTTACCTGATCACGCGTTCCCCAAAACGCCGCGACGGCCTGACTGCGGCCTTGATCATTTTGTTTTTTCAAGACGCGCGGCGCCGCGCCGCTGAGTTGGCGCCGGAGCAAGGCGACGGTCGCATAGTGCTCGCTCGTGTTTTCTAGCCTTGCGCTTCCGGAGGTCCAAGCATTCAGGCCAAAGCGTATTCCCGCAGCCATGAGGCTGCCAAGCAAACCCATGATGGTGACAGCGACCAGCAATTCCAAGAGGCTGAAGCCCGCCTGCGCTTTGCTGCGCCCCAGGCTCATAAGTTCGACCTTAAAACGAGGGTGGACAAACGCACACGGCGATTGTCATCGCCAAAAAACACGGTGACAGTAACGTCGTAGCGTTGCAAACGGCCTGCTGGCCCGGCGCTACCAATGCGGCGCTCCCAACGGTTCCCATTCTCAAATTGGCCTGACATGAAACCAGCTTGCACTGGTACATCGGCACCCACGCGCGATATTTGGTTTTCCGCCTGGGCCAGCGCGGTCACATAATCATCCGCCGTGATAGCGTTGCGCAAACCACCAGAAAAAATCTGCATTACAGACGTTAGAGTCATGGTGATGACCGCCAAAGCGACGATGACTTCAAGCAGGGTAAAGCCGCGCTCGTTATCCATCGGTAGATCCGTCACGCACGCTAACTTGGCCGGTCAGCCAATGGATGGTGACCGTCATCAGTCTGGACCTACGCTCCAGTTGGATACGTCCACCATTTGAGCTGCCGTCGGGCATGAACCTTACGCTGCCTGCTTGGTCATCTCGCAGGGTTTCCAAACTAGTTTCGAACGATATGGCGATGTCGTCGGGTATCACGTTCCCTTCGCCGTACACGCCTTTGTCTAAATCAAATACCAAGTCTTCAGGCCGATTGTTGAGCGCGGCTTTCATGCGCGTTTGCCGCAACTGCGTGGCCATATCGATGGCCAGAGTTTTGAGTTCTACGGTGTCCAGTGATGTAAAATTGCGCAGAGGCAGGGCGGCAGTCACCAGGCCGAGGATCGTCACGACGACGAGCATTTCGAGCAATGTGACGCCCGATTGAGCGTTTGCCCTACCAGCTGGTGATATCAGCTGCATCGTCTTCCCCGCCTTCAACGCCATCCGCGCCAAAGGAATAAATCTCCACAGGCGCGCTCTCGCCTGGGATCCTGTATTTCAGTGGCGCATCCCAGGCGTCCACCAGCGCTTCCGCCTTTTGCACATATGGGCCTTTCCATGCCTCAACGCCGGGCGGCGCGCTCCATAAGGCCTCTAGTCCTTCCTGCTGTGTTGGGTAGCGGCCAACATCTAGCCGGAAGTAATCTAGCGCCGCCAAGGCGCCATCCACTTTGAGTGCCGTTGTGTCTGATTTGGCGCCGCCAAGATAATTGAGCGCCACAGTCCCAATCGCGGCGGTCAGCAGGCCGAGGATGGTGATGACTACAAGTAGCTCAAGCAGCGTCACACCGGCATTTGAAGGAAGGCGATGATCAGGTTTCATGTTGCAAGCTCATTGATGCTGAACAGGGCGAACAAAATGGATGACACGATGAAGGCGATGAGCAGCCCGACCACCAAGGTTAACGTCGGTACTAGAAGAGAAAGCAGGCGCTCCAGCGTCGTTGTGGTCTCTTCTTCATAGATATCGGCCAGTTTGTGCAGCATAGGGTCCAGCTTGCCGCTTTCCTCGCCCACTTGGATGAGTTCGCACGCTAAGGCCGGGAAAAGGCCGCTGGCTTCAAACGGCGCGGCAAGGCCGCGGCCATGGTCTACGTCCTGGATCATGCCGTCCATTGCCGCTGAGATCGCTCGATTGCTGCTGACACCTTGCGCGAGGTGCATCGCTGGCAGCAAACCCAAGCCATTCTCAAGCAAGACAGCCAGTGTTCGTGCGATGCGGGCTAAGGACGATTTCACCCAGATCTGGCCTATAAATGGAAGGGACAGTGCGCGATGATGCCACCAAAGCTGTCCTGCGGGGTTTGCATTGAGTGTGAAGAGCCCAACGCAGATCGCCAAGGCCGCCAACGCAAGCCAAATCCAATAGGCTTGAAAGAAGCTCCCAATGGCAATGACGATTGCTGTGGACGTGGGGAGGGCTGCGCCAGCGTCTTCAAACATCGGCGCGAAGGTGGGCACGACAACTGTGAGCAAAATCAAAATTGCACCCAATGCTGCAACCATTAAAAACGCGGGGTAGATCAGTGCGGAGCGAAACCGGCTCTGAAATCTCTGCGATGTTTCCAGATGATGGCTCAAACGCTGCAAAACGTCTGGAATGGAAGCCCCGGCTTCTCCTGCACGCACCATATTGCGATAAAAGGGCGAGAAGACATTTGGGTGCGCCTCCAGAGCTGCCGCAAAGCCTTTGCCTTCGCGTACGGCGCTTAAGAGGTCTTCCAGAACTGCTGCCTTGGATTGAGAGGTCTGCCGCCGGGCAACCATCTCTAAAGCTCGGTCTAGCGCGATGCCTGCGTTCATCAGAGTCGCAAGCGAGCGCGTGAAGGCCAGGACATCCTTTTGGCTCATGCCGCCCAGCGAAAAGAGCTCCGTCTGCAGCGCCGCTGTGAGTTTAGAAGAGCGGCCTTCTTCAATTGAAAGAGGCGTTTGGCCTTTGCGGTGAAGTTGAGAAACGATGGATTTGACGTCTGGGGCTTCCATCTCGCCAGCGTTTACTGCGCCATCGGCACTCCACCGGTGCGCAGCATGTTGGACAGATGCGTCTTGCCCAAACCTGACATGCCGTAAAACAGCACCCGCTTGGCGGGCGCCTTCAGCCAG
>JBCCDR010000126.1:0-7632 GCA_039030675.1 Pseudomonadota bacterium
CACCAACATGAGCGCCCCGCCGGACTTGCGCGCATAACGGTCAAGCTTTTGGGCTTGATAGAGCGCGCGTTCTTTCAGCGAGAACCATGTGCGCGGCGGCCAGAGCTGCGCCATGACAAGCAGGGTAATCTGGTCGCTATCGGCGCTATTGGAATCATAATTTTGGCCGCGGGGTGCCTTTGTGACGACGCCAAAGAAGTTAATGGCCATATTGCCAGCCAGCGCGCGCGGAATGTCCACATGGCCGCGCTGGTTTTCTTTCAGCAGGTTGCGTTTCCACAGCAGAGTATCAACGTGCAAGTCTGCGACGCCTGGCAGGTCATCTGCCATCTTCTGCGCTTGCTGGGACACGGGATAAGGGGCGTGCGGCCGCGGTGTGTTAAAGCGGTGGTCTGCGATACCGGGCGCCAACCACAGGAACAAACCCAGCGCCACCGCGCAAAGGCCAGCGAAACTCAAAAGGACGCGTTTCAAACCCTCAAATCCCTTCAATACGCGGCATAATGAACAGCACAAAGATGGCCAGAAGAAGAGCCCAAAAAACGATGGTGTACCAGCCCGAGCGGCGCGCGACCTCTTGCTTGAGCGTGCTGCGCGGCCCGACACCGCGAGACAGGAACACAATCTGCGCTGATAAGTTGACGCAAATGACATTTGCCAGCAACAGCATGAGCGCGCCGAACGCCGCTTGAGGCTGGCCTGCAGCCAGCATGAGCCCGCCCACCGTCGCCGGCGGGAGGAGCGCGACGGCGACCATAACGCCCACCAGCGTCGTGGACAGTCCGGTGAGGAGGGACAGCGCGGCAGCAGCGCCGGACGCCAGAGCGAGCACTAGCCCCTCAATATTGACGTTTGTGCGGCTGATGAGCTCCTGGCTTGTGAGGTCGACCTCCACCACATGGCCCATTGCGAACGCCAACGCGATGGCCAAAACGGACCCGATAGCCGCCGTGACCACTGCGGATATCGCCGTATCACGCGCGCCAAGCGCAATGGAAAACGACAAGGCAAGCTGAGGCCCGAGCAACGGCGCGATCACCATTGCGCCAATGACCACGGCAACAGAGTCCATATTAAGGCCAAGCGCTGCAACGACGGCGCTCAGCGCGGTCAATACGAGATAGGTGCTGGTGAGCTTCCCGTTGGCCGCAACATCTTCAAAGACTTCTTCGCGGATAACGTTGCTGCGCTGCCTCTTTGTTTTCTCAGCGGATTTAGAGGCCGGTGGCTCAGGCTTTTTCGGCTCGTCTTTCACCTTAGGCAACGTCGCTTCCACCGGAATGGCAAACAGCCGCCAATCGTTGGTTGATTGAAGCGTTTTCTGTACGGCATCGACCAAGCTTTGGCCTGCCTCCTGGCGCACCAGCGCTTGAATGCGCACCCGTTTGTTTTTCTCATCTTCAACGACGCGCAGGTCGATGGGCTTGCAGTCTTTCACGGCGCTCACCAGCGCGCTCGAGCGCAGCGCATCGGCTTCAACTTCTATCCGGCGGAAAGCCATCGCCGTTAAGCCGCGGGGTCAGATAGGCTCATGGCGCTAAAACAATCTTGTGCGGACTGCCTTTATCCAGGGCAGCATGGCCTTCAGCAGCAGCGCTGAGAGGCAAAACCTCCACGGTATCGAGTGCCATAGAGCCCTCATCAATCCAGGTCGATATCTGCGCCAATTGCGTGCCCTCAGGCCTAGAAAACAAGCGCACGGCTTTGGAGCCAGCGGGCACCTTTTCAGGGTCTGGAACGTCATTGAGGCCGACGATGCAGCCGCCTGCTTTGAGCAGCGGATAAGCAGCCTCAAGCGTCTCTGCGCCCACACCATCTAAAATCACGTCATAGCCCTCCGGCATGAGGGCTTTCGCCTGGTCTGGCCAATCCGCCTCCCGGTAGTTGACGCAATCTCGTGCCCCCTTCTCTTTAAGCGCTTCGTGATGACGCGGGCTTGCTGTGGTGACGATGTGTGCACCAACGCTCGCGGCAATCTGTATTGCCCAATGACCGACAGCGCCGCCGCCGGCCAAAATGAGGACGCTATCACCCGCTTTAACAGCCGCTTCCTCCACTAAGCTTTGGTAGGCCGTCAAGGCAGCGAGCGGAACGCTAGCGCTATCAGCAAGGTCGATACTGGCGGGAACCTGCGCTAAAAACGACGTTGGAACGATGCAATATTGCGCTGCGCTGCCGTTCAGGCCAACGCCGTCAAAGCGCACATAGGCGAACACCGATTTGCCAAGCCATTGCGCGTCAGCATCGCTGCCGACGGCGTCGACGGTCCCAGAGACATCCCAGCCGGGTATCACTGGAAATGTGAGCGGAAACAAACCCTCTAAGGAGCCGCTTCGCAGTTTCGCATCCACGGGATTAAGGCCCGCGCCTGCGACTTTAACAAGGCATTCGCCTGGCTTGGGTTGCGGCGTTTCTAGCTCTTCCAGGGCGATGACGCTTGGAGCGCCATAGCTGCGGTAAACGGCTGCTTGCATTGTCTCGCCTCCTTATCCCCCACTATGTTTAGCGCGGGGGGCTAAGGAGGCAACTGCAAAGGTCAGCGCGCTGCCTTACTGGACGATGCGCAGGTTGGTTTGGGCAAGCTCATCAAAGGTATCGCCAAGCTCAGCCGACGTGATGTTGAAGGCATATTCTTCAGACGTCGCGCAGTCTTTGAGCAAATCAATATGTTTTGACGAGTTGATATCAACAGCGATGGTGTACAGCTCGATGTTGTATGTGTCTTTCATCGCCGTACATGCATCCAGCGTTAGCTTATCAAGCACCGTCTCATCGAGTTTGTCGACGTCATCAGAACGCCAGCACTTGCCGATGCCGCCGGGACGACTGGTGCGCGTGCAACCATAATAGCCTTCATAGTCGATAGGCTCGGAGTTATTGCCGTCGGTAAGCAAAATGACAACTTTACGGCCCGCGTCTGAGGAAAATGGAATGGGGGCCTGGGTATTCGATAGACCCCAAAAGTTGGTCCATGACGTCCGCGGTGACAGTGCCCGCAGCGCCCACATCAAGCCGACATCCGCATGCGTGCCACCTGGGACGGGATACATATGGTCCAGCTTCTTAATCACTTGGCGCCGATTGGAGGACAAAGGCAGCATCGCTGTGGGGCAATTCAAGTTTGGACCGTAAATCGGCTTATGCCTATCCCATGGCAGTATTTCAGACTCATCTTCCCATGAACATGCGTCACCGCCGCCGGCAAAATACGCGAACTCGTTAGGGTCAGACACGCACGCCCTTTTCGTGGAGTTGACCTGCTTGCCATTGGTGGAACAGGGTTCGTCCTCAGGCCAATAGGCATTGACACGGCCATTATCACCGTTGCTGGAGCACCACGGGACGTTCAAAGAGATCCACTTGCGATCACAGACTTGACGATAGAGGGTATGCGCGACTTCATCACCCGCTTCGGCAGACCAATTTGCCAGGGTACTATCCACATCGCGCCCGTAGCCAAACCCGTCTAAGCTTGCTTGGGTGCCGCCGGTATCGTCATCACCGCCGCCACCGCCATTATTGTTATTGCCGCCGCCGTTATTGTTGCCACCGCCGCCATGGTTGTGGTTTCTCGGCTCCTGTCGGCAGTTCGATTTCTGCACATAGCCGGACGTGTCATCGCGGTAGTCCAAATAGTTGACGGGCCAACGCATCTGGGATGGCGGTGCGTCGGTCAAAGGGTCTTTCACCTTGCCACCCCCGTTGACTCTGCGCTCATCATCAGCAGAGCGGATACACCCGCGCCAGGACACCGGAGCGAACATGGCGTCTACTTGGGCAGAGCTAAAGAATGCGCTCCCCGTATCTGGATGCTTCACATAGGTCAGCCGGCTGTTCTGCGGCGCTGTGGGCGTTAGCCGGCTGCCAGAGGCTGGCAGCTGTGCCATCGCAATGCTCGTCGAGCTTGGGGTCGCTGGCGCTTCAGACTTGATATTGACCGTTGTTGACCACGGGATGACGGCAATCTTCAGCAATGTCGGGTCGGCATTCTGGTTGAACATCTGCGCCGTAAACTCTTTGGCAGCTTCGCGCATGAGGACGAACCGGTTTTGCGAAAACATTGAACTGGTGTTGTCGAGCGCGAGCACAATCTCGGTGATGCGTGCTTCGCCGGCAGTGACTGTTGCGTCCACTTCAACTTTGAAGGTGTCATAGCCAAGAAATTTCGCAAATGACGTCGTGAGTTCAACATTGGCGGTGTACTCAAGAAGGTTGTCACCAACAATTTGCATGTCGATATTCGGCGTTGCGCCCGCGTCTAAAATCTCAGGCACATTGGCTTTCATGTATTTAAAAGCGACATCTTCAGCTGCAGCAAGACGCGCTGCTTCGCTATCGTGGCTGCGCGCGAAATAGGTTTGCGCGCCGGCGAGCGCGCCAGCATCCAAAGCGCCCTGCATTTTCGAGCGGGTCATATACATGCTTGCTACATCGATACCGATACCGATGGCCGTCAGCATTGGAATGATCGAGAAAGCGAAAAACACGGTCACATTGCCGCGCGTATTTACCTTCAGCTCTTTGAAAAATGCGCCAATCATGCGCGCTAAACCAACACCTGAAATCATGTCATTCTCCTACCGCCCTGCAGGCACACGCCGCCGCCGCTCGCAGATCGCTGCGGTGGCAGCTTCACGCGTGAACGTTAAAAACCCGTAAGTTTTTATGAAAATCGCTTCTAGGAGCCTTGAGGGTCAGGCTTGACGAGGTCAGAGACCACTTTGGCCGTCTCAGCGAGAAAAGCGTCGCTGGATTTCCCTTTCAGAGCGTTTTTCGCGATGGGCAAGATAGCATCAACCAATGGGCCCGTCGGGAGCTTATCAATCGTCTCCTGCGCGCCATGGCCGCGCACCACAAGCGCTCTGAGGAGCGCGGTTTGCCGTGCCAGCATCAGCGCGCAGGACTGCGCATTGAGTTTCAGCGTCGCGCGGCCTGCCAGGCGATTGCGAATATCCTGCCCATAGCGCCGCACCGCATCAAAACCAGTGCCCAGCAACGCGCCGGTGACAGCCGCAGCGCCCAGCGAGAGGCCGCCGACCAACACATCCACACCCAGCCCTATGGCAGCGCCCGTCGCAGCCGCTGCGGTGGTATTCAGGCCAAAATTTGCCAGTGTCTCTGGGTCAAACACATCCGCTTCCCAAAGGCCAGCGTCCACATCCAAGGCGCTTAGCTCAACAACGTCGTCGCCAAAATCAAAGGCGTTGATGATGGCTTTTTGTGCTTTGGCTTCAGCGCGCTGAGCGGCAACCTTTAAGTCTTGGGCTTTGTGTTCGCGGGCCTGGGCATCGTCAACGGCGACACTCTCTTCCAAACCGCCCAGGTCAACCGCAAAGCGAGCAATGGCCATGGCGCTGGCTTGCACCTGGCTGCGGCGCCCGGCGGCTATGTCTTCCAGTCGCTGGGAAATAAGAGGCGCGAACTGATCCAGCTGCGTGCGTGCTTTCTCATACAAGGCCGCCTCGCCAGCCTGGCTATAGACCACCGTGTCAAACGGCGCGATGGCATGAATGTTGGTTCGGGCAAGCGTCTCGCGCCAGCTGGCCTCCCCGTCCGTGCTCTGCGCGACGAAATTGAGCACTGCAACGATAGGCTTGCCGCAGCGCATGAGGATTTCCAGCTCATCGCGATGTTTCGCGCGCACCTGGTCACGCACGTCGATGACGTAAAGCAAGATATCGCTGGTAATGACTTGGCGCAGCGCCTTGCCTTCCTGGGAGAAGTCGTGCGCCTGGCCGGATGTTGACGATAAGGCTGTAATCGCCTCAACCCAATCAATGCCAGCATCAATATTTTGCTTTAGATGCGCCAGAACGCCCGCTGAATCTTCAAGGCCCGGCGTGTCGAAAAAATCAATGCGCCCCTGCCCAACGCCAATGCTAAGAGATTCAACGGACCGCGTGGTGCCGGGGCTAGAGGCCACATCACCAAAGCTGTTGTCGCGCGCTAGCGTCCGCATCAAGCTGGTTTTGCCCACATTTGTATGGCCCACCACTGCAATCGAGAGTGTGTCGGCTGGCATCACTCAGTCACTTCTAAGGCGGACGGCGCGCGCTGGTGCACGGTAATGGCATCGCTGCTCACGCCTAGCTTCACAAGCAAGGCCCACCAATCGGCCAAACGGCGTTCTTGGTCTGTCGGCGACAATCGCTCTGTAAGGCGCTCCTGGCCAATCAGGACGAAAGATATGTCGCTCCCTGCAAGCGCCTTTGCAGCGGCAAGGATGCGTGCCGTTCCGCGGTCAGGTGTGTTTGTCAGCGACAAAATGAGAGAAACCGCTCCGCTCGGCCGGTCTTTGAGAGCTGACAGCAGCTCTTCCTCCCGCTCAAATACGCCGAGCAAAGGGGCGTTAGTGATCCCTTCAATCCTATCGTCATTAACCTCCCAGCCGATGACCATGTCGGCCTTAAGATCGTGTGATTCTATCGTCTCTGCAGGGACATTG
This sequence comes from Pseudomonadota bacterium, assembly GCA_039030675.1. Classification (GTDB taxonomy): domain Bacteria; phylum Pseudomonadota; class Alphaproteobacteria; order Sphingomonadales; family CAKZYD01; genus CAKZYD01. The sequence continues at coordinate 6,446 of JBCCDR010000126.1, forward strand.
GGCGGAACAGATTGGGCTGCGGAATCAGGGTCAATGACTTTCGCTTGCGTCCGGGGCTGATAGATGCGCGCGGCGATGTCAGCAAAGAAAGGATCTGCAGCCGAGAGCGCCTGAGAGGAATAAGCCCGCCGCGCCAGGAAGCCCGTGAGGCCCCAAAAAATGAGCCGCGGAACCAAGGCGTAGAGGCCCAAGGCAGCGAGTGTGAACTGCGCCCATACTTGACTGTCTTGCGACTGCGGGACTGCGCCGCCTGCATATTGAGCCTGCGCAATATCGTCAGCGTTTGGTGTTGGCAGACCGAGGGACGCTAGGGGCGCCCGCAGAGCATCAAACAAACCAAGCACTTGCGACGGCGTGAGCAGTGTCGTCTCCCAAATGAAAATGTAGCGCTGAAACGCCATGATAAAGAAGAGCGCCGCGCATGCGCTGAGAAGATAAAGTAGCCAAAAACTGTGGCTCATCACGGACAAGCGCCATCGTCCGAGTGTGCCGGTAGTGTTCTGACGGATCATCACCTGGGTTGCCGCAACGGCATGGTCGCCGGGTGGGCTGAAGCGCTCAAAGAGTGCCTGCGTGATCTTTGCAATCGACACAGGGCTGGCCGCCTTGGCACTGCGCCAGAACAAAACAGCCCAAGCCAAAAGAGACAAAGTTGCTGGGACGAGCAAAGCCGCAAGCAACCAAAAAATGTTGAGCGCCGGTGTCTCCTGGCGCAGCAGCGCAGCCGAGACCGCCAATCCGCCCAGCAGGACCGCTAATAAGAGAACCGCCCTGCGCGTCCAGTTTTGGATGCGCGCGACCGTCTCATAGGCTTGAGAGAGCGCCGCGGCATCCCTATGCGAGCGCACATAAACATCCAGCTTATCGCCTTCATTGCCTTGCTTGGATTGAGCGGCGGCAAGGGCAGCTGGGTCAATGCCATCCTCACCGCTGTCTTTCGACGCTTTCAGCATGTGTCCAAGCTCGAAGGAGGAGACCACCCAATGTCCCTTTTTCAGCCTCTGTTGCCTAACGGCTTACACAAGGTTCGACCTGGCCGCTAGGGCCGATATTGCCGGGCTGCGCCCGTCGCAAACCATCAGCCAAGATGACGGTAGGGTTACAGATTAATTAACTTTTTGTTAACCACTCGACTCTCCACGCAAGAGTTACGAATTTGTCGGTCAGCCGCCCAGACTGGTCTGCGC
>JBCCDR010000127.1:0-7590 GCA_039030675.1 Pseudomonadota bacterium
AGAGCGCATTGGCATGTATGAGATTAAGGACGAGCTCTCCTCGTTGTCCTTTCAATACCTGCAGCCCGAAGCTGAGAAATCCATCTTGTCACAGTTGGAGCGCCTGCGCGAAGACGGCGGCGTTGTGGTGCAGGACGTGGTCGCCACCATTGAAGAGCAATTGAAAGAGGCTGGGATTGCCGCGACGGTGATTGGCAGGGAAAAAAAGCCCTATTCCATCTATCGCAAGCTGCAAGAAAAACGCATTCAGCTGGAACAATTGGCGGATGTGGTGGCTTTCCGCATCATTGTGGACACGCCAGCTGATTGTTACCGCGCTCTGGGCGCCGTGCATGACATTTGGCGCTGCACGCCTGGCCGGTTTAAGGACTATATTTCGCAGCCCAAACCAAATGGCTATCGCTCGCTCCACACAGCCGTTTTCGGCCCCGGCCGCCGGCCCATCGAAATCCAAATCCGCACCCATGACATGCATGCGGTTGCCGAACGCGGCGTGGCTGCCCATTGGCGCTATAAGGACAGTGTTGAGGACGCAGACACGCCCACATACCCGTGGCTGCGCGATTTGCTTGAAATGAGCGAGCAAGCGGTCAGCGCGGAGGAGTTTTTAGAAAACACCAAGCTGGCCATGTTTGAAGACCAGGTGTTCTGCTTCACGCCCAAAGGACGGCTGATTTCCCTGCCGCGCGGCGCGACGGCAGTGGATTTTGCCTATTCCGTCCATACGGACATTGGCAATACCTGCGTGGGCGCGAAAGTGAATGGCCATATCGTGCCCCTGCGCCAGACTTTGCGCAATGGCGATCAGGTTGAGATTTTGCGCTCAGCGGCGCAAACTCCCGCGCCGGTATGGCTGAATTTCGCGCAAACGCCAAAAGCCAAAGCCTCTGTACGCCGGGCCCTACGCCAAAAAGACCGGGACGGTTTTGTCGCGCTTGGCTCGTCGCTTGTGGACTTTGCTTTAGAGCGCTTGGAGCTGGACCCGCCCACAAAAGCCTGGGAGCGGGCGCAGCAGCTCCACGAGGCAAGCTCCAAAGAAGACCTCTATGAACAGGTCGGTCGCGGCACGCTGCAGGAAAATGACCTGGTTTTCACGCTGTTCCCCCATCTGCGCGAGGAAATGAAGACAGACACGTTGCTGCCAGCGCGGCGCGACACGTCTAAGGCCTTGCCCATAACCGGCGCTGGGAGTGAGGTGGCGCTGCGGCTGGGGGAGTGCTGCCACCCACTGCCGGGTGACCGGCTGGTTGGCATTCGTTTGCTGGGGGAAGGCGTGATTGCGCACACCATTACCTGCAGCGCGCTTGAAGCCTTTGCCGACGTGCCTGAGCGTTGGATTGACCTGCAATGGTCTGCCGAAGCGATGTCTCGCCAAACGCTTGATTATGAAGGCCGCATTGCGCTGACGCTGCACAATGACCCAGGGGCCCTTGCCGTTGTCGTGAATACCATCGCGCAGGCAGGCGCTAATGTCGTGAATTTGCGCATCCTCGACCGTGATAGACGCATTTATACAATGTTTGTGGATGTGGCCGTGCGATCATTGCAGCACATGACGGATGTGATTATATCGCTGCGCGCGCTCGCTGAAGTGAACACAGCAGAACGCGGCCAAGACTAGGCTCTGGCGCAGGAGAGGATGGAAATTTTGCAGACCGACGACGTGCTTGAAGAGTTCCGCGGGGCAGGGGCTTTGCTTGAAGGCCATTTCATTCTGTCTTCCGGCTTGCACAGCTCGCGGTATTTGCAGTGTGCGCTTGCCCTCTCAGATCCCGCGCGTGCAGCCCGATTGTGCGCGGCCTTGGCGCAGAAGGTCCGCGATGCCTTAGAGCAGCAGCCAGACATCGTCGTCTCACCAGCCATGGGCGGCGTGGTTGTGGGCTATGAGATGGCCCGCCAACTGGGCGTGCGCGCGCTGTTCACGGAGCGCGAAGACGGCGCCTTTCGGTTTCGCCGCGGGTTTGCACTTGAGCAGGGCCAGCGTGTCTTAATGGTTGAGGATGTGGTCACCACAGGGAAATCATCGCGCGAGTGTATTGAGACGATCAAAGCCGCTGGCGGAGATGTGATCGCTGGATGTTCCTTGATTGACCGCTCAAACGGCGCAGCAGACATCGGCGTACCTTTAATATCACTCGCCGCGCTTAATGTTCCGACGTATGACCCAGAGAATTTGCCAACTGAGCTGAAAGATTTACCTGCGGTTAAACCAGGAAGCCGCACATTAAAAAGCGCTGCGCGTTAAGGCGCGCACGCACGGACGACAACATGCCAGAGCCTAAAGACGAATAGGCGCTGGCGACGGAAGGGTAGAACGAAGGTGCTGTTCAAGCGCAAAAAACCGCTGACGCTGCTCATGCGTATCGGCGCTTTTTTGTGGCCGCGTGCCGGCATTGGACGCTCCATTGAATACGCCCGCCACCGACTTGGCCGGCTGCCTGATACACCGCACCGTCTCGCCGCTGGTTTTGCCTCCGGCGTTGCTTGCTCCTTCACGCCGCTCATTGGCTTTCATTTTGTGCTGTCAGCGCTGCTGTCTTTGGTGGTGCGCGGTAACCTGGTGGCCTCAGCGTTTGGCACCTTTGCGGGCAATCCTTGGACGTTCCCTTTCATCTGGTGGATCACCTACCTCGTCGGCTCCGCCATCAGCGGCATTGGCTGGGGTATGAACCCGTTTGAGGACTTGCAGCTGCGCGCCATCATCTCCGACCCCTGGGGGGTGTTCGGCCCGATCCTTACGCCCATGTTGCTTGGCGCCATTCCGCTTGCGCTTGGCTCCTGGGCGCTGACATATTTTTTGCTGGTCCGGTTTTTCCGCTTTTATCGCCTGCGGCGGTTAGAACGCATTGCTCGCAAGCGGCAATCCAGGCTAGCGTCCGCTTCATGACGGACACAGCAAATCGGCTTCGCTTAGGCATCAACATCGATCATGTGGCAACCATCCGCAATGCGCGCGGCGGGCGCCATCCTGATCCGCTGCGCGCGGCGCATTTGGCAGCTGACGCCGGCGCTGACGGCATTACCGCCCATCTGCGCGAAGATCGCCGCCATATTTCTGACGATGATATTGCCCGGCTGAGCAAGCAGATTGATTTGCCGCTGAACTTGGAGATGGCCGCCACGCCAGAGATGCTGGCCATCGCCGTGCGCCACCAGCCCCATGCGGTCTGCATCGTGCCAGAGAAACGGCAGGAGGTGACGACGGAAGGCGGCCTTGACGTTGTCTCCATGGAGGAAGAGCTAGCGCATTATGTGAAAACGCTCACGGCGTCTGGGTCCCGCGTGAGCCTGTTTATCGATCCTGAGGTGGATCAAATCATGGCGGCAAAGCGCCTTGGTGCGCCCGTTGTCGAGCTACACACGGGCAAGTATTGCGATACGTCAGGTCCCGAGCGGGAGGCGGAGCTGGCGCGCATTAAAGCCAGCGCTGCCAAAGCCTTGGCAGAAGGCCTTGAAGTCCATGCTGGTCACGGGCTGAGCTTTACAAGTGTCGCGCCGATCGCTGCCATCGACGCCGTGCGAGAGCTGAACATCGGTCATTTTCTGGTTGGTGAGGCCATTATGATTGGTTTTGACGCGGCAATTTTAAAGATGCGGCGCCTCATGGATGCCGCGCGGGGAGGCGCGTAGATGTTTGTCATCGGCTTTGGTAGCGACATGATCGATATCACCCGCATTGATGCCAGCATTGAGCGCTTTGGCGCGCGCTTTATCAACCGTATTTTTACTCCCATTGAGCAAGCCAAGTCAGATAAGAGAGCCAAACGTGCAGCCAGTTACGCCAAGCGCTTTGCTGCTAAAGAAGCGTGCTCAAAGGCGCTCGGGACGGGCTTTCGCAAGGGGGTTTTTTGGCGCGATATGGGCGTGGTAAACCTCAAAAGCGGCAAGCCGACCATGGCGCTCACTGGCGGAGCGAAAGAGCGCCTTGACAGCCTGGTGCCAGCCGGCTTCGTGCCGCAGGTATCGCTCACGATTACCGATGATGACCCCTGGGCGCAGGCGCAGGTCCTTATCACGGCTGTTCCCGATGCCTATGCTGCGCATTTGGGGGAGTAGGCCGCCTCTCGCCAGCGCGCTTGATTGACTTCACCGCAGGTTCGTGCGATCTCCGCGCCCTGTTTTATACGCTTTTGCAACCAAGCCCCTACCGCCCATGTCCGAAATGCAAGATACGCAGGCCAAAGCCGCACAGACCAAGCCTGAAAAGGAAGAGGAAAGCTGGGCTGATATCCTCAAAACACTGGTCTATGCCGTGCTGATAGCGTTGGTGCTGCGCACGGTTTTCTATAAGCCCTTTTCTATCCCGTCTGAGTCTATGCTGCCTAATTTGCTGGTGGGCGATTATCTCTTCGTCTCGCAATTCTCTTATGGCTATAGCCGGTTTAGCCTGCCGCTCAGCCCGCCTCTGTTCTCTGGACGCATCTTCCATACACCGCCCGAGCGCGGCGATATTGCCGTGTTCAAACTGCCCCGCGATGACCGGACCGATTACATCAAACGCGTGATTGGCCTGCCGGGGGATGAAATCCGCATGGTGCACGGCGTGCTGGTGATTAATGGCAAGCCTGTCAAAAAAGAACGCATCGATGATTTTATCATTCCCGTGACCGGTAATACCGATTGCCGCGACCGGCCGCGCTACCGTGTGGCGCTGGGCGACGGCACGCTGGTGTGCAAATACCCGCGCTACCGGGAGACGCTGCCCAATGGCCGCACCTATCAAGTCCTAGACTTAGACCCGGAAGGCCCCTCCGACACGGTTGGCCCCTGGATTGTGCCGGAAGGCAATTTCTTCATGATGGGCGATAACCGCGATGCCAGCTTAGATAGCCGCCGGCCGGTCTCTAGCGGCGTTGGATTTGTGCCCTATGAGAACCTGGTCGGCCGGGCGGAAATCATCTTCTTCTCCACCGATGGCAATGCCAAGCTGTGGACGCCCTGGCGTTGGTTCCAAGCGGCGCGCTTTGGCCGGTTTTTTGACTCCCTGCGGCGGGACCACGTGGCGGAATGAGCCAAAAGCTCCAGGCGTGGGCTGCAGAGGTCTTTGGGCACAGCTTTACCGATGAAAACAAATTGCGTGAGGCGGTGACGCATCCCTCGCGCAGTGGACGCCCGTCGTACCAGCGCCTGGAGTTTCTTGGGGACCGGGTCCTCGGCCTGATTGTCGCCCAGCAATTGCTGGCGCGGTTCTCGAGCGAAAGCGAAGGGGTGATTGCCCGGCGTTTTGTGAAACTGGTCCGCAAAGAAACCTTGGCAGACGTGGCGCGAAAGGTGGGCGTTCCGGATATGATCGATGTGGAAGCCTCAGCCCGGCAAGCCGGCATTCACCGGCAAGACGGTGTCTGCGCGGATGTCATGGAAGCGCTGATGGGCGCGCTTTATCTCGATGGCGGGCTTGCACCCGTGGAGGCGTTCATTGCCAGCCAATGGGAAGCGATGATGGCGTCCGAAACCGGCGCTAAGCGAGACCCCAAGACAACGCTGCAGGAATGGGCCCAAGGGCGCGGCCTTGCTTTGCCAGCATATACGATCACGGGACGCAGTGGGCCTGACCATGCACCGCAATTCAGTGTAGAAGTGGCGGTTGAAGGCTTTGCGCCGGTCAAAGCGGAAGCAGGCTCAAAGAAGCTAGCCGAGAAGGCCGCCGCGCAAGCCATGTGGGCTCACATCACCAGCGGACTGAGCACGCAAGATGACTGATACAGCGCCTCAAAAAACCGCAATGGTGGCTGTCATTGGTGCGCCAAATGCTGGCAAGTCGACGCTTGTGAATACCCTCATCGGCGTGAAAGTGGCGATCGTCAGCCATAAAGTGCAAACCACGCGTGCCCGTTTGATGGGTGTGTCGACAGAAGATGACACGCAGCTCGTGCTGATTGATACGCCAGGCATCTTCAAGCCACGCAGGCGTCTGGACCGAGCGATGGTTGCGGCGGCATGGGGCGGGCTGGAAGATGCGGACGCTGTCGTGCTGCTGATAGACAGTGCCAAAGGTCTTGATGGCGGCACTGATGCGATTGTCGAAACGCTTGCAAAGCGCAAGCCCGCCAACCTTATTCTGGCCCTGAACAAAACGGACTTGCTCAAGCAGCCAGAGAAACTGCTTGCTTTAACGGCCCAGCTCAATGAGCGGCTGGACATCGCTGATACGTTCATGGTGTCCGCGCTCACTGGCGATGGGACCAAAGAGCTCGAACAGGCGCTCAAAGCCGCGGCCAAGCCAGTGCCTTGGCTCTTCCCTGAAGACCAAGTGACGGATGTGAACAATCAGCTGCTTGCCGCGGAAATGACGCGCGAGCAGATTTATGCGCGGCTGCACCAAGAGCTGCCCTATGCGCTATCGGTCGAGACGGAAGAGTGGAAAGTCACTAAGGGCCGCATTTCTATTCGCCAAGTCATCCTTGTGGCGCGCGATAGCCAAAAGGGCATTGTCATCGGCAAGGGCGGCGCGCAGCTGAAGACCATCGGCAGCGAAGCCCGCGCCAGCATGGAAGCCTTGTTTGAGCGCAAGGTGCATTTAGAGCTCTTTGTGAAAGTCCAGCCGCGCTGGAGCGAGGACCGCCACCACCTCGCCGCCTTAGGCCTGGACTGGGTGGAATAGCCCCTTGGAGTGGGTGGCAAGCGGCACCATCTGCGCCGTGCGCCGGCATGGCGAAAATGGTATCATCGCCCAGCTCCTGACAGCTGAACATGGCCTGGTGAGTGGGTATGTGCCCGGTGGTTCGGGCCGCAAGTTGCGCCCAGTTTTGGAGCCTGGCAATGAAGTCAAAGCCCGCTGGCGCGCGCGCTTGGCTGACCATTTAGGCACCCTGCAGGTGGAACTTGTTGAAGCGCGTGCCGCTAAGGTGATGACCGCACCGCTCAAGCTGGCAGCGCTCACCAGTTTGCTCAGCCTCCTTGCGACCGCCTTGCCAGAGCGGGAGGCGTATCCAGAACTTAAAGAAGCGCTCGATGCCATTTTGGCGCTCTTCATGCAGCCTGACATGCCGACCAAAGCGATCGGGCCGGCGATTGTGCGCTATGAGCTGGAATTGCTCAGCGCGCTGGGCTTCGCGCTGGATTTGCGGCATTGCGCAGCCACGGGCGCGGTCGACAACCTGGTGTATGTGTCGCCAAAGACGGGGCGGGCCGTCAGCGCTGAAGCTGGCGCGCCATACCACGACAAGCTGCTCGCCTTGCCGCAGTTCCTGCTCGGCCGCCAAGCCGGGCCGGTGACGCAGCAGACTATGCGCCAAGCCTTCACGCTGACCGGCACGTTCCTTGGCAATTGGGTGTATGAGCCGCGGTCAAAGGCGCTGCCTGCAGCACGCGAGCGTTTCAGCGCATCTATGCTGCGCGCATTAGGCGCTGAAGAGGGCGCTTAGCCGCTTGCAGGGTCCTGCGTTTTTGGGGCATATATTGGGGGTCTCACCCAACGCTCATACCAGGACAAGTACATGGCTGACGAAAGCGCAGAAACTATCCGCGATGTCGCGTTCACGGATAGTTTGTCAGAGAAATATCTCGCCTATGCGCTGTCGACAATCATGTCCCGGTCGCTGCCGGATGTGCGCGATGGTCTGAAACCCGTGCACCGCCGGCTGCTCTATG
>JBCCDR010000128.1:0-7583 GCA_039030675.1 Pseudomonadota bacterium
ATCACGGCTGTCACAGCGCAAAACACCTTAGACGTTTCCGTTGTCGCGGTGATGCCGCATTCGCTCGTGCGCGCACAGATCGATGCTGTCCTCAGCGACATAGGCGCGGACGCCATCAAAATCGGCATGCTCGCCAATCCCCAGATATGTGCCGTGGTTGCAGAGGCGCTCAAAGACGTAAACATACCCATCGTGCTAGACCCCGTGATGGTCTCCACAAGTGGGAGCCAACTGCTAGACGGAGCGGCGCTTCAAATCCTGAAAACGCAGATCATACCCCTCGCGACGGTGATCACGCCAAATCTGCCTGAATTTGATGTTCTTGCGCAATTGACCGATGGTCAGGAGGATCAACGTAGTGACGCAGCACTGCGCTTAGCCGAGCAATATAACGTTGCGGTTCTTGTGAAAGATGGGCACGGCGCAAGCGCTGAGATCGAAGATGTTCTCATCGAGAATGGTGAGGAGACGCGCTTCACCTCACCGCGTTTAAGCAGCGACAATACCCATGGAACAGGGTGCACGCTGTCCACGGCCATTGCATGTGGTCTGGCCAAGGGGCAGGACCTCAAAACAGCTGTGCAGTATGCACGTGATTTTGTGTTTGAAGGGATTCGATCGGCGCCAGGGCTCGGAAAGGGCCATGGACCGTTAAACTTTCTTCAATCAAAAAAACCATCTGCTTCAGAGCGTTAACGATAAATCTCCTTGCTGCGCCAAATGTTTGTTTGACAAGCCGGGCTTGCGGACACATGTAGCGCCTGGGCCACGCTTCCCCAACGAAGCGCGAGCTCTCTGGAAGGAGAGAATACATGCCAGACACACCCGTAGTCCGTCCAAACCGGCCGGATTTTTCCTCAGGTCCGTGCGCGAAGCCGCCAACATGGGCCTTATCGTCTCTTAAAACTGATGCACTCGGCCGCTCGCACCGCTCTAAGATCGGCAAGGCGCGCCTCAAGGCGTGCATTGATGAAACCAGAGCGCTGTTAGGCGTTCCCGATGATTACCGCATTGGCATCGTGCCGGCCTCCGACACAGGCGCGCTTGAAATGGCCATGTGGACCATGCTCGGCGCGCGGCCCGTGACAGTCACCGCTTGGGAAAGCTTCGGCAAAGGCTGGGTAACCGATGCTGTCAAACAGCTTAAAATTGACCCTGTGGTTCTAGAAGCGGACTACGGCACCATTCCGGACCTGACCACAGTCGACCCGTCCCATGACGTCGTCTTCACATGGAACGGCACCACCTCCGGCGCGAAAGTCCCCAATGCCGATTGGATTGCTGACGACCGCGAGGGCCTGACGATTTGTGATGCCACATCAGCGGTCTTCGCCATGGACTTGCCTTGGCACAAGCTGGATGTGACCACATACAGCTGGCAGAAAGTGCTCGGCGGCGAAGCGGCCCATGGGGTCATTATTCTATCGCCGCGCGCTGTTGAGCGCCTGGAAAGCTATACGCCGTCCTGGCCATTGCCGAAAATCTTCCGCTTGACCAAAGGCGGCAAACTCATCGAGGGCATCTTCCGCGGCGAGACAATCAATACACCGTCCATGCTGTGCGTTGAAGATTGCCTGCTGAGCCTAGACTGGGCGCGCTCTGTTGGCGGCCTTGAGGGCATGATCGCCCGTTCGGAAGCGAATTTGGCAGCCATTGAAAGCTGGGTGGACACATCCTCCTGGGCATCCTTTCTCGCGGCGGAGAAACCCATTCGCTCAAACACTTCGGTATGCCTGAAGGTGAGCGATGCGGATGTGGCCGGCTGGGATGCTGAGCAGCAAGCAGCGTTGCCAAAGCGCATGTCCGCTCTGCTAGAAGCTGAAACTGTCGCTTACGATATCGGTGGATACCGCGATGCACCGCCAGGACTGCGCATCTGGTGCGGTGCAACGGTTGAGACGGCTGATGTGGAAGCGCTGCTCCCCTGGCTGGATTGGGCATTTGCCACCGCCAAAGCAGAGCTGAGCTCTTAGAAACTTAAACACAATTCGGGCCGGCATAAGCCGGCCATCCTCTTCTCATTCCAGTCAGGAGACCTGATTATGGTTAAAGTTCTTATTTCCGATAAAATGTCGCCCAAAGCCGCCGAGATCTTCAAGGAGCGCGGCGTCGAGGTCGACGAAAAGCCTGGCATGACCAAAGAAGAGCTCATTGCCGTCATTGGCGAGTATGATGGCCTCGCCATTCGCTCGGCAACCAAAGTCACGCCCGATGTTTTGGCAGCGGCGACCAATTTAAAGGTTGTTGGCCGCGCAGGTATTGGCGTTGACAACGTGGACATTCCCGTCGCTAGTGAAAAAGGCGTCGTGGTGATGAACACCCCGTTCGGAAATTCAATTACGACTGCTGAGCACGCGATTTCCATGATGATGGCGCTCGCACGGCAAATCCCTGAGGCCAACCTGTCCACACAGCAAGGCAAGTGGGAAAAGTCTCGCTTCATGGGCGTGGAACTCTTCAACAAGACCCTGGGCCTCATTGGCTGCGGCAACATCGGGTCCATCGTTGCAACGCGCGCCCAAGGCTTGCAAATGAAAGTCATCGCTTATGATCCGTTCCTTACGGAAGATCGGGCGGTTGATCTCGGTGTTGAGAAGGTTGAATTGGATGCGCTCTTTAAGCGCGCTGATTTCATTAGCCTCCACACCCCGCTGACGGACAAAACACGCGGCATTGTTGGTGCTGATGCGTTTGCAATGATGAAACCCACTTGCCGTCTTATCAACTGCGCCCGCGGCGGCCTGGTGGATGAAGATGCGCTCGCCGCTGCCCTGAAAGAAGGGCGCATCGCCGGCGCTGCGCTGGACGTGTTTGCCGAGGAGCCTGCCAAAGAGAACCAGCTCTTTGGTTTAGATAACTTCATTGCAACACCGCATTTGGGCGCGTCGACGACGGAAGCGCAGGTCAATGTGGCCATTCAGGTGGCTGAGCAGCTCTCGGATTATCTGCTCAATGGCGCCGTCACCAACGCACTCAACATGCCCTCGCTATCCGCGGAAGAAGCGCCGCGCGTTAAGCCCTATCTGGAGCTGGCAGACCAACTCGGCAGCTTTGCAGGCCAGATCACAGAGAATGCCATCCAGGCCGTCACGATTGAGTATGAGGGCCAGGTTTGCGACGTAAACACCAAGCCGATCAGCGCTGCTATTTTGGCAGGATTGCTTCGGCCGCTGACGGCAAGCGTGAATATGATCAACGCGCCCATCTTGGCCAAAGATCGCGATATCGCTCTGTCGGAAGTCAAGCACGACCGCGACAGCACCTATCAAACGCTGATTACGCTCACGGTGGAAACCAGCCGCGGCAAACGGTCCGTGGCTGGGACGCTGTCCGCACGCAATCAGCCGCGTCTTGTGGACGTCAATGGCGTTGAAATTGAAGCAGAGCTTGGCCCGAATGTTCTCTACATTATCAATGCTGATAAACCTGGCTTTATCGGCTCTTTGGGGACCCTACTTGGTGAGGAGGGCATGAACATCGCGACCTTCTCGCTTGGCCGCAAAACACCGGGGGAAGATGCGCTCGCTATTGTCACCGTCGACAGTGACATCTCTGCTGAATTCCTCGCAAGCGTGGCAGCCCTTGAGAACGTTCTTAAAGTGAAAGCCTTGTCCTTCTAGGCGAGGATATTCGCTTGACCTCATCTGCTGGCGCGGGCATCACCCGCGCTATGGACGATGCGCTTTTAAATGGGCTGCTCCCGGAAGGGCTGCGCGATGGTTTGCCGCCACACGCACAAGCGCGCGAGCGTGTTGTGCGGTGGCTGCAGGATCATTTTGAAGCCAGCGGCTATGATCTGGTCGCACCGCCTCTTGTCGAGTTTGAAGCTGGCTTACATGGCCGGGTAGACGCAGGGCAGGGCGACTCTTCCGATGCCTTTCGTTTGCTGGACCCGGTAAGCCAAAAAACACTGATTGTCCGCTCCGACATCACCCGCCAAGTGGCCCGTATCGCCTCAACGCGCATGTCGTCCCAAGCACGGCCGCTGCGCCTGTCTTACACCGGCAGCGCCTTGCGGACACGCGGCACGCAGCTTCGGCCCTCCCGGCAAGTCAGGCAGGTTGGGTTTGAATTGATTGGCGCGAAGGGCCTTCCCGCCGCGCGCGAACTTGCGCAGATCATTGCTGCTGCCTTTGATGGTCTGGACGTCCCTGATTTGACGTTTGATCTGTCCTTTCCAGGGTTCATTCCAGCCCTTTGCGCAGATTTCCATCTGACGGTAGAGCAGAGTGAGCAAGTCAAACGCGCGCTTGATGATAAGGACGCGGCCGGGCTGTGCGATTTGCCCTCTGGCATTGCTGCCGTCTTTCTTGATCTTCTCAAAGCGATCGGTTCACCCACGCAAGTGGTCGCTGCTATTGATGCGCTTGATTTGCCGGCGTCAGCCAAGGCGCTTTGGAGCAAAGCTAGCGCGTTGGTTGACGTCTTCGCTGAAGGTGTTGGCGCTGAGCGATTGCATGTCGACCCCGGAGAGGTACACGGCTTTTCCTATCAAGCGGGCTGGGCGCTGAGTGTGTTTTCCTCGGGCATTCGCGGCGAGCTGGGGAAGGGCGGCGCTTATGTCCTCACAAGTGGAGAGGATGAGGAGCAAGCGCAGGGTTTCACCTTTTATCCAGACGTGTTTGCAGACCACCTCAAGCCAGCGGCGCAAAAACAACGTGTCTGCGTGCCCAGCCGCGCTGTTCAAAGCGATATCCTGGCTCTACAAGAGGCGGGGTATGTGGTCTTGCGGGCTGTCTTAGAAGGCGTGGACTTTGTCAGCCAAGCCGAAGCGATGGGCTGCGACGTAATCTTCGACAGTGGCACGGTCAAAACGCTCAAGCCCGCATCGGCAAGCACCCCATAAGAAGGAAGAAGCTCCATGAGCAATGTTGTTGTCGTCGGCTCTCAATGGGGCGATGAAGGCAAAGGAAAAATCGTTGATTGGCTGTCTGAGCGCGCAGATGTCGTCGTGCGCTTTCAAGGCGGGCACAATGCAGGCCATACGCTGGTCATCGATGGCACTGTGTACAAACTCTCTCTGCTACCATCCGGGATCGTCAGGCCCGACAAGCGCTCCTACATTGGCAACGGTGTTGTCATTGACCCTTGGGCGCTGCTTGAAGAAATCGAAAAACTCGAAGCGCAGGGTGTCTCCGTAACGCCAGAGCGATTTGCGATTGCGGAGCAAGCGACGCTCATTCTGCCCTTTCACCGTGAGCTCGATGCGCTGCGGGAAGACGCAACGGATGGCCTGAAAATTGGCACGACGCGTCGGGGCATTGGCCCTGCCTATGAAGATAAAGTCGGGCGCCGCGCCATGCGCATCAGCGATCTTGCCACTGACGAGGCGATGTCCTCGCGTTTGGATGTCATGCTCACGCACCATAATGCGCTGCGCCGCGGTCTCGGCGCGCCTGTCATTGATAAGCAGGAAATCTTGGGCGCCCTTAAAGCGATAGCGCCGCGCCTGCTGCAATTTAAGGCGCCGATCTGGAAGATGCTGCGCGATGCGCAGCGCTCTGGCGAGCGGATTTTGTTTGAAGGCGCGCAAGGCACCTTGCTCGATGTAGATATGGGCACATATCCGTTTGTGACCTCAAGCCAAACAGTGTCTGGTCAAGCCGCTGCCGGTGCCGGCGTTGGCCCTGGGACTCTCGATTATGTCCTCGGCATCACGAAAGCCTATACGACCCGCGTTGGTTCGGGCCCTTTCCCCACCGAACAGGAGAATGAGGTCGGCCAACGCCTTGGCGAGCGCGGCCATGAATTTGGCACGGTCACAGGACGCGGACGCCGCTGCGGCTGGTTTGACGCGGTTGATGTCCGCCAAAGTGCAGCGCTCAATGGTCTGTCAGGCATCGCCTTTACCAAACTCGATGTGCTCGATGGTTTTGACACGCTGAAGATTTGCGTGGCTTATGACATTGATGGCACGCGCTATGACTACATGCCCGGCGGTATGGACGAGCAAGCGCAGATTGTGCCTGTTTATGAAGAATTGCCTGGATGGCATGAAAGCACGGAAGGGTGCCGCAGCTTCGCAGAATTGCCTGCAGCAGCTGTAAAATACATTCGCCGTGTTGAAGAGCTCATCGCTTGCCCAATAGCCCTATTATCCACCTCTCCTGAGCGTGACGATACTATTCTGGTGCGCGATCCATTCTCCAAAGTTTAGCCTGTCGCCCTTTAAGGCAAGTTTTACCACTGCCTGCATATAGTCCAGCTAAGTGGCAAGCCGTGCCTGCGCGGTCATAAGCCTAAAAAAGAAAAAAGCTGGAAGAGGCGACAGTGCACATGGGTGCAGTTGCGCAACAAAAAGACGTTGAAGCAGATGCCGCTGCACAGCCAAGCGGCTATGCGGACATCTTTGGCGAGTCCCTCCCAGAGTTCGACACAATCGGCGGCACGGCCTACGCCCATGGGGACGATGAGCGCTTTTACGTTCTTGTCCAAGATCGTAACGTGCCGTTCAGAAAAAACATCATCGACGGCTACAACCGCATAAAGGTCTCGCAGCTCTCTGACCTGCGGGACATGAAGATCAAGCAGACCCCAATCGGTCAATCCGCAGCTTATGTTTTGCAGCGGCCTCGGGGCGGCAAAGTCTTTAACGGCAAGCCCCTGGGCGACAAGCTTTTGCGCACAATGTTGCTGCCAAGCATCTTATCGACGTTCAAAGCCCTGCATGATGAAGGGCTGACCTACCGCTATTTGTCTCCGGACCGCGTTTTCTACACCTCATCGCAACAAGATGAGATCATGCTACTGGAAAGCTTCTCGGTTCCTGCTGGGCTGCAAATGCCGTTTAGCTATGAGGCAATTCCCCATGGCATGGTCGACCCCAGCGCACGCGGAGAAGGAACCCCGGCAGATGATTTCTATGCGCTTGGCGTCTTTATAACGCACCTACTGACCGGCCGAGACCCCATCGGTGGGCGCAGCGAGCACTCCTATCAACAAGCGCGCATGACGCAGGGCTCTTTTGCCGCTGTGCTCTCAGGCAACAACATAACCGGCGCCGTTTCAGCGTTGCTGCGCGGGCTTCTACAAGATGATGTCGAGCAGCGCTGGGGCCATCGGGATGTCATGAATTGGCTCAATGGCGAGCTGCGCCGCGCAGCGCCAGGTGGCGGCCAATGGGTCATGGGACAACCGATTTCAATTGGCGGCAGGACTCTGACAGATCGCCGCGCAATTGCCGCCGCTCTGCAAGCCAATCCCGATGCTGCCGACGCCCTGTATAAACGAAAAACAACAGCGCAGTGGGCTGCGCAGCTTGCACCTGGCTCGGAGGTACACCAAGCCCTGGTCAACCTTATGGATTATGGCAACACGACCAAACGGGTTGACGCGAGCGTGAATGGTCAAGATGCGACATTCGCACGTTTCTGCAGCCTCTTGGACCCCTTTGGTCCCATTCGTTTCCGCACCCTGTGTTTTATGCCAGATGGCGTCGGCTCTTATTTCGCCGCCCATTATTTGCAGGATAATAAAGAGCAGCTTTCAGATCTGAAAACGCTCATGTCAGGCAATATCTGGCATGGGCTGATGGAAATTCGGGCCCTTATGGATGGGTCAGAGAGCCAAGTCGATCAAATGAA
>JBCCDR010000129.1:0-7556 GCA_039030675.1 Pseudomonadota bacterium
CTTCACTTGGCTGAATTTGGCCATCAAACAGCGTTTCATCGAGCAGAATGGCCGCCAGCGTGGCTTCTAAGCTCCCACGGCGTCCATCGCCGAATTGTTGACCGCCCGGCGCAACAAAGCGGCCTTCTTCAAAGGCAGTGGAGACGCGCTCAACATACTCAGGCTCTGGGTTCGACGCTGTAAAACGCTGGATAAGCTGACGGCAGATAAACGGCGCCACATTGGGGTGGGAGAAGATTTCATCCAAAGCCAAGGCGACGGATGCTTCGCCAGACGTCCCAGCGGGAATTGTCGTGGTCAGGAAGGTTTTATCTAGCTCAGAATGCCGGCTCGCGTCCATGCGCATGGGCAGATAATTAGAGGGCCGAATGGAGTTGTTGATGGAGTTATCGGCCTGGGCCTGACGAAACCCGGTAAAGACGCGGGCCAAACCTGTGATGTCGTCTTGGTCATAGGTTTCAATCAGCTCGCCATTGCCATCCAGCTTTGGCTGGCCATCCGGGTCAAGCTCGGTAACACCAATGGAAAACAGCTGGAGGATCTCACGGGCGTAGTTTTGGTCAGGCGTGCGGCCCGTGTTGGGATCGCCTTTGCGGTTGTTAAGATATGTCAGCCAGCGGCCCATCATCAGGCTGTAGGTCACGTCCTCCATGAGATCGCGGTAGTTGCCGAAGGCATGTTCGTTGAGAATGTCGCGGTAGGTGGCTGCTGTCACATCCTCAACGCCGCCATCACTCGCCACCAGGATCTGCGATAAGGCAAATTGCATGCGCTGGCGCAGGTTGTCCTCGCCGCCGAGCATTTGGTCAAAGTTTTCCGGTTGCTGCGGATCAGGGAAGTTGACGTCTGGCTCCAGGGACTGCGTCTTCTTCTCAAGCACTTCTGGGAAGATGTCCTGAGGGGTCATGGCCATTTGGCTTTTGATCCAGTCGGCAGCATCCGTGCCCACTAGTGCATCCGCTTCTGCTTTCGTCCCGCCAAAACCGGCGCGCATGAGGAACTGCACGGCCTGTTCAGTGCTGGCGATCACCGTGTAGGACTGCGAGGCGGGCGGTGTGCCAGGGTCAGACTGAGGCGGCATTTGCGGTGCTTCGCCCGGCGTTGGGGCGCTGCCCGGTTGCTCAGGCGTGTCGCCGCCGCCAGGTGTGTTGGGGCTATCTGAAGGCGGGTCTGATGGCGCCGGCGCCGCATTTGCTGCCCGCTGGACGTTCAAAAAAAGACGTGTGGAGGCGACATTGCCAGCTTCGTCGCGCGCAACGGCCATGAAGGGATACTGGCCTGGCTCGGTCACGACGCCAGCGATGCTGCGGTCCCCAGATTGAATGACTTGGCCCGGTAGGCCGCGGAACCGGAAATCTTTCAGGTCATCGTCAGCGTCTTCAGCGTAGGCGATTTCGTCTACTTGGAAGGCGTCGCCAGCGGTGATGGTCACGACTTCCATGAGCACGCTGATGAGCGGCGCGCTGCCCACAGGTTGCTCTGGGTCGGCTTCTCTCGAAAGCGCGGCAAAGCTATCCTTTTCCACTGTCTTATAGCCGCTGCCTTCAAAGACGGCAGCGCCTTCTAGCAGCAGCTCTTCGCCTTCCTCTGACAGCGTCTGAGTGTCGATGTCGACTTCAGACATCAGCTCCTCAACAGCTTCATCTACATCGCCAGCACCGGATAGGGCAGCCAGTACAAGGCCGTACTCAATGGAGGCTTCCTGGCTTTCGTCCGGATCATCTTCTGTCGCGATGATCGGGCGGGTGCGCAGAATGTCGACGTCCTCGCCAAAGAAGGCCATGGAGACGCCGTCATTGGCTTCATTGATCCGCGCCGCGTCAAGATTGGCTAGACCTTCGGCGCGTTGTTCTGCCAGATCAGCTGCAAGTGTTGTGAAAGGCGTGATATGGATGTCGACGCTTGACCCGTCTCCAGCGCCTATAACAGCGACAGCGCGCATCGAAACGCCGGTAATCACTTCGTTGGACGCTTCGTCAATGTAGGTACAATCGGTTGCGTTCAGAACCAGCGGACCTGTGAACTCATTGATGGTGACAGAGAAGACGCCGTCCGTTGGCGTTCCATTGGATGACACCGGATTGCTTTCGCCAATAAAGGCATCTGCAATTGCTTCGCCATTCAGGTCCGTTGCTTCAATGCGGCACTCGGCGAGGCCTGCTGCGGCGACACCGGTCACGGTGCGTGAGAGCGGCCCGACGGCTACATCGACGCCTGCGCCCCCATCGTCACCCGTTTGAGAACATGCTGCCAGCATTGCGGCCAGAGCCAGAACAGACCCGGTTTGGTATAATTTCATCGCGTTGGTGCCACTTCTTTTGATACCAAAGAACTGCACCAAAAATGCGCGAGATAAAACTTACCAAACCCTAACAGGCATTGGGGAATTACTTAAAATTTTAACAATTGTTACCAGGTCTGTGACCAAAGAAAGACTTAGAAAACAACGACTTCTTTGATGATCCGCTGAGATCCTTGCTTTTCGAGATAGATCACCAAATCTAGGACCGATTTTAAGTACTTTAGCGTCGCATCCTGTGACAGATTTGTCCCAGCTTCGGCCAACATTAATACCAGCTGATTAAGCGCTAAAGGCGCGCTGTTGGCGTGAATTGTGGCGAGAGAACCTGTGTGGCCGGTGTTAATGGCCCTGAGAAACGTGAGCGCTTCGGGTCCGCGAATCTCTCCAAGGATGATTCTGTCCGGCCGCATGCGCAAAGAGGCCTGCAAAAGCTCTGTCAGGCTGACCTCTGCTTCCCCCATATCGCCTTTGGCGGTGACCAAATTTACCTGGTTGAGTTGGGGCACCTGGAGTTCACGCGCGTCCTCAATGGTGATGATGCGCTCATCAGTATCTATCTCCTGCAAGCACGCGCTCAAAAAGGTGGTCTTCCCGCTGGAGGTGCCGCCGCAGATGAGGATGTTTTTGCGCGCGGCAATCGCTTTGCGCAAAAGCGCGTGATGCTGACGCTCAGCAATCAAGGTCTCCATATCCTCGTGGGACAGGCCGGGTTCATCCTCTCGACTATTTTCCTGCGTGCCAACGCCAAAATCTTCCAAAGTGGCTTGCCGCAAGACATGCCGGCGGATGGCGAAGGCCCAATTGGAGCCAGAGCAGGGCGGGCCAACCACCTGAACGCGCTCCCCAGAGATGAGGCTGGCGGACATAAGCGGCTGTGCGCGGCTCACGCCTTGGTGGTTGATGCGCGCGATTTGTTCGGCCAGTTGCTTTAACAGCGCATTGGTGATGAGCGGGCTTTGCTCGCACACCAAACCGTGCTGGGACGACCGTTCTAGCCAGACTTCGCCAGGCTGGTTCACAAGGATTTCGACCACATCTGGGTCTTCAAGCCATTGCTGAAACGGCTTGAGGAAACTGCGGAGATACAGGTTTAAAACGCCATCCGCCTCTTGCGCAGACATGACCTATGGCTCCACGTCTTGCAGATTGGCCGGGAAGAACAGGTCTTGGCCGAGGAGGATGCGGATTTCCGTGCCGGGTTCGACTTCGATGGTCGGCGGAATAGCAAGCTGTTGGCGCAGGATTTCGCCCTGAATGTTGTTGGTCGTATTCAAGATGACCTGCGCGCTGTTGTTGTCTGTTGCCAGCCGCGCGCCGATGTCCAGGACCGAGAGCAAAATCGCCCCGCTGAAGCGCTGGAAGAAATGGCGATTGACGTCGCCGGGAAGCCCAGATTGGCCGGCTGTGTCCGTCGCCGGGGAGGCGATGTCAATGGAGACCCCGTCTGGCCGAATGATGCGGTTCCACACCACAAACACGCGGGCCTCGCCTAAGCTGAGCCCAGAGCGATATTGACCGATAAGACGCGAACCGCGCGGCACCAACACTTGGGAATTGTCAAAGCTGCGCACATTGTGCGTGACGATTGCGCGCGTAAAGCCCGGCAGGTCGGAGTTAATCGCCGTTTCTAACACCCCGGAGATGATGGCACCTTGGGCAATCATCTGCGCGCGGTTGATGGTGCGTTTGGCCTGGGCCGCCGGCGGCGTTCCTGCGGCGATTTGATTGTTGAAAAAGCTCATGGCAGAGCCTGCTGCGGCCTGCGCTGTGGATACGGTGCCATCTGCTGCTTCTTTTGGCTTGGCACTATTATCGATCACCAAAGCCGGCGCTCTGAGGGATTGATCAGAGCGGCTCGGTTTGACGACTTTTTCGACAATGCGCTCCACGACCACTGGCTTGGTTTGCGCCATGGGCCTTGATTGCAAGTTGCGAATTTCCCGGCGGCTGCGCTCCAACTCTGACTGTACGGCCGCTGCTTGGCGTTTGGCGTCCAGCATCTGTTGGTTGGCGAGCGATATCTTTTCATTCAGCTCCGCGAGCGATGCGCGTTCAGCTGCTTCCCTGCGGCTGGTGCTCAGCTGGTCGAAGATAAAATAGCCCAGAACAACAACCCCTAGAATGGCCGCATAAAAGCCCAGGTTGCTGCCGCTGTTCAGTTCAACAGATGGATGGACGAGATCTTCATCCACCGTTGGGGAGCTTTGCGTATCGCCTTGTTGCGCCATCGCCTAATACCCGTCTTTGCTGCCAAAGATGCGGCGGAACAGACCCGGTTTTTTCGGGCGCTGCACGGGCGCTTGGGGCCCCAATTTCGCAAGCGTGAAGGCATCGTTGTAGATGACGGTTGAGAACTGGCCGAGCTGCAGCAAGAACCGCTCTGATACACGATCGACGACCAGATAGTCTGCCACATAGGAGTGGTTCACCAGGCTGCGTTCGCCCTTCTTGCCAAGCAGGAAGATCGCTGGCGAGGGTGTCGCGCTGGACCAGCGGAAATATGTCGATTGGCCGTCATCAAAGATTTCCGCCGGCACAATCTCAGCCGAGCCTGTGAAGGAATACTCCGCGTTTCGGCTCGGTGTTTGGAAAGCGGCGTTCTCAGCCAATTCCAGGTCGTTGGGGCGCGCGTCTTCTTTAATGGCTGCCATATCATCCTTGGCAACAAAGCGCAGTACGAAGGTCATTTGCGAGGGCGATGCCCCATCGGAATTCTTCGCAACCAGCGCAAAGGAATAGCGCCGCTCTGAGGTGAGCACTGTCATGTTGGTGGGCAGCGCCTGGTTGACGGGTTTGACGATCAGCACGCTGCCGCGGCGGTTGGGCGTTACCTGCCAGGAAGCACTGTCGCCGATGGCCACATTCTCAATGACTTCATCGGCTTGGAACTCAATGGCCAGCTGATAACCCAAATGCGCTGTCAGCGGCACGACGCTGTCGTTCACATAAGCGACCGTTTTAATGCGCGGGTCCTTTGCTTGACCTGGCAACGGCATCGCGAGAACCGATAAGAAAAGAAAGATGTGCAACAGTTTCATGGCGTTCACCCTGCTGCTTTTTCAAAGGCTGTTGCGATGGAATCTGAGCGCCGGCGCTGGCCCTGCTGCGCTCTCATCACCGGCGGGGCTTGGAAATCAGGTCGGACGGTGCGGTTGACTGTTGTCACAGATCGCGCCGATGTGTTTGCGGAGCCTTCAATGGCTGAGAGCATGCCTGTAATGCGTTGCTGGCTGGCGGCCAGAATGGTCTGCGTTTGGCCTGTGTTTTGCTCTGGCGCGGCTGGGGCTGTACTGGCTTCATCGCGTGGCCAACGGATGCCACTGGCAATCATCTTGGTGGCCATACCGCCCATCACAATCAACGCGGCAAACACCAGGCTGATGAGCAGCATGGCAATCAGCACTTGTTTCGATTGCGGCGCGCTCATGGTCAGGAATTCGAGTTGCTGCAGCAAGGGCAGCTGGGCCTGCATCATGGCGGCAGTGAACAACACGGCCAGCAACTGCAACAGGCCAATGCGCAGCATGAATTGCAGCCAGCCGACGAACAAACCGCGGGTGCTTTCAAACAGAACGCCCAGGAAGAGCAAGGGCCCAATGGCCAGCAAGATGCCTAAAGTGATTTTGCTGGTGATCATAAGGCCGGCGGAGCAAAACGCTGCAACGATGGTGGCGCCCCATAAAAGGATTTTCGGCAGTGCACCGCCGATGAAGAGGTTGCTGCCAACAACAACCGGCGGCTTGCCCGGCGTTGCATCTGCGGGAAGCGGTGGTTGCTGCAGCCCAGCAGCTGCTTCAAGGGCAGGGGTCGCATCGCTGGTCAGTCGGGATGCAATGGCAATCCAAACGTCCAGCTGCGCATAAATGCTGTCGCCTTGGCTGAAATCAAATGCGTCTAGAAACGCTAGCCCAAGACCTTCGCCAGACGCGTAAAACGGTCCGAAGAAGAGCAGGTTGAACAGACGCCAGTCGGTGACGATGGCAACCAGACCGCCAATAAGAAAAAGCTTGGGAACAATGGCTTTCAGGCTCAATTGCGTGCCACCATGCAGCAGCCGAAAGCCATAGATCGCGACCAGAAGCGTGAGGCATCCGGTGAGCAAAAAGCCGAATTGGCCGAACTGACCAAATAGGCTGCTATGCGCGGATTGGATAATGGTTTCGACCTTACAATCCACATGGCTCAGCAGCGGCTGGACCAGCGCATTGGACGGGTCATAGTCGGGGCATTGACGCAAAATCATGCCGCCCGCCCTTCTGCCACGCTGGCGATGCTTTGCTCGGTCGCAGCACTGCCGGTCACATTCAGGCCCTGTATATTGAGGAAGATAGGCAGCCATTTGGCGGGCGCGTCACCGACTTGAGCGCGAATTTGGTCAAGCTCGCGCACCGAGCTTTCGCGCCCGGACAGGAGCTTTAAGATTTCTGGCCTGTCCGACAGGTCGAGGCGTGCGACGACACTCTGGCGGCCTTTCTTGATCAATACGCAACGCGAGGTCTCTGGCAGTGCGCGTAAAATCTGGAATTCATGCTGAGACAGTGCAAGCCGGCCTTGATACTCATCCTCCCGCGCGCGCGGGTTAGGCAGATACATTTGAACAGCCGTCTGCTCGGTAATGGCGGCTGCAATGGGAGAATCCAAAGCGTCGCCGAGGGATTGCGTAACGAAACCCACCAAGCCATTGCGCTTCCTGATCGTCTTTAGCCAATCCTTCAAGCGGTATTGAAACGCCCGGTCGTCTAGCGCTTTCCAGCCTTCATCGATGACGATGATGGTGCGCTCGCCGTTGAGCCGTAAATGCACACAATTACCTGCTAGATTATGCTTTACGAATACGTGAAGAAGATTCGGCAACCTATTATGCTTCTCTCTTAGAGGGTAATTTGATGGAAGTAGATACTACAAAATATTTAGACTTCTTAGATATTACCTATACCACATTAGCTAGATATTATGAAGGTAAAGACCCCAAAAAAGAACTTCAGTATACGGCTTACAGTGCGAAAGTTAATAAGACTATTGCGCAGCGTCAAAGAGAAGCTTTTATGGCTATAGAGCATTATAAGCAAGAAGTACAAACCTTAGCATCAGAAAATGATTCTCTAACTGAAAGTCAGTCTTTAATTAGAAATAATTTAAAGTTAGTATTAGGAGTATTAGCATTTGTATTATTCCTCACTTTTTTTCTTTTTAGGCGATACAAAAAATCAAAAGGGAAAGTTGCTGATGTGTTGAAAGAAAAGGAGATTATTAC